>CAYVEU010000028.1:4235-16637 GCA_964450015.1 uncultured Christensenella sp.
TTAACGTAGCAAGCGGTTCCGATACAGACGGAAATCTGATATTGACCTTGCGGATTGAGCGTGAATTGCGAATAGAAAGTCGCCACGCCGAAAACTTCTTCCATGGAAACGTTCAATTCCTCGGCGATGATGCGCTGTACTTCGATAGGCAAATAGCCGTAAATTTCCTGCGCAGCTTGAAGCGAAGGCATTAAACCTCCCTGCATGGTCTTCGTAACGGCAAGCCTGGCTCTAAGCTTTTCTTCTTGCTCGCGCGTGCCTGAAAACGAAACTTTTGTGAGTTTTATTTTACCCATGTTACCCTCCATTGATAAATTATCGGTAATATTATACCATAGCATTTTGCGATACGCAAGATAATTATTTCTTTTGTTTGCTATTTTTTACCGAGCAGGTCATAGCATTAACGGATGCTTTGCGCGGGAAAATAAAGTTGATTTATCGTAAAAAAATAAGTGTGTTGGCGCCTAACCGAAAGAGGCTGTCGCATTTAGCGAACAGCCTCCGTTGCATTTACTCTTATTTATATCCTTATTATATATAATAAATGCCCGCTTATACTCTTTTGCTTAACGAAACGTATTGCTGTTTCTTCGCAATCCCGACGTAACCGGGGCGGATGATTTTTCCTTTGTTGGCGAGTTCTTCTATACGGTGCGCAGTCCAACCGGACATACGCGCTACGGCAAACATCGGCGTAAACAGTCCGAGCGGCAATCCAAGCATATTGTATACGAACCCCGAATAAAAATCGATATTCGGGCATACGCCTTTATAAATTTTCCGCATGTCGGCAATAACTTCGGGGGCAAGTCTTTCGATTTTTTCGTAAAGCTCGTATTCTTTGTCGAGATGCTTTTCAACGGCAAGCAGTTTTACGTATTCTTTCAAAATATCCGCTCTCGGGTCGCTTAGAGAATATACTGCGTGTCCCATGCCGTAAATAAGCCCCGACTTATCGAACGCTTCTTTTTTCAGTATCTTAGCCAAATAATCTTTAAGCGCACCTTCGTCACCGGTAGGAACGTTACGCTTTATATCCTCGAACATTTCCACGACCTTTATATTCGCTCCGCCGTGGCGCGGACCTTTTAACGAGCCCAAAGACGCGGCGATAACCGAATAGGTATCCGAACCCGAAGAGCTTACGACGTGGGTCGTAAAAGTCGAGTTGTTGCCGCCGCCGTGCTCGGCGTGCAGGACCAAACAAATATCGAGCAGCTTTGCTTCGAGCGAGCTGTAAACGCTGTCCGCCCGCAACAAGTGCAATATGTTTTCTGCGGTCGAGAGATTGTCGTCGGATTGGTGAATAATCAAGCTGTTGTTATTGTTGTAATACTCGTTGACTTGATAGCTGTAAACAGCAATCGCAGGCAATTGCGCAATCAGTTGCAAACACTGCCTCAAAACGTTCGCCATGCTTATATCGTCCGCCTTGTGGTCGTAAGAATACAGTGACAGTACGCTCCTTGCAAGCGAATTCATCATATCGGCAGAAGGCGCTTTCATAATTATATCCCTAACGAAGCTTTTGGGAATTTTCCTTAAACTTATGAGCAGAGACTTAAAATCTTCAAGCTGTTTTTTATTGGGAAGCGAACCGAAAATAAGCAAATAAACGGTCTCCTCAAACCCGAAGCGTTTTTCCTTGACGAAGCCCGCCACCAGTTTTTTTACGTCTATACCGCGGTAGTACAATTCTCCCTCTATCGGCTTTTTCTCCCCGTCCTTTTCCGAAAAGCTTATAATATCGCTTATCTCGGTAAGTCCGGCGAGCACTCCCGTGCCGTTTATATCCCTAAGCCCTCTTTTTACGTCGTACTTTTCATAATTTGCCGAATCGATCAAAGTGCTTTGGTATGCAAGCTTGCTTAAAGCCGATATTTGCTCTTTTTGTCCGGATTCGAGCTTCGATAAAATAAAAGTCATTCTCAGTTACCTCAAAAAACAAATATGATTGTTTATTGTAGCATAAAAATGAAAACTTTGCAAATCGCATATTTTTGATGACTTTTGAACGATTTTTAATAAAAATTATCCGCGTATAGAAAAAAAGCACGGGCGTCGCCCGTGCTTTTTGATTTTTTCGTTTCGAAATCCATTCGTTTAAGTGATTACCACCGAAGCATAGAAATGACTCGCGGTACTCGAAGCGGAACCGTTTAATAAAATCACGAGATAGTAGGTTTCCCCTTTTTTGAGATAAGCTCTCAACTTTGGCGTCTTGCCGCTATCGCTAATCAAAGTTTTTTTGTCTTTATCCCTGAGCGCAACGGAAACAGCATACGGCGAATTTATAGTAAAAGTGTAATAACCGTTTGAAGAATCCGCCTTGTAGCTGTAATAGGTTGTCGAACTCGTCAAGCACTTGACGCTGCTGTTGGTGCCGTACTTCAATGCTCCCGACGTCTTATACGGCGAGCGGCTACTTCCGCTTGAACTTGCGTTGCCTACGCCGATAACTCCCGCTAAGGCGAAAAATACGACAGCCAGCACGATAGATACAATGAGAATCATCAATCTTTTCGGCGACTTTGCAATTTGTTTAAAAACGTTTTGTCTTAACGTTATAGTCTTTTCTTCCGAAACATCGTTCATTATTTACTCTCCTCTATGCTGCTCTCGTTTTCCGCGTCGCCGACGCCGGTCTTTTCGTTCTCGACGAAATAAGCGTCTTCCTTTTCCTCGTCGCCTGTCTCCTTGCTCTTTTTGTTGAAAATCTTAATTTTATCCCACGCAAAAGCCGCCGTCAAGCCGAAAATCAAACTCGTACACCCTAAAATAATCAATCCTGCTACCACCGAAGCTATCATCGTGAAGCACCCTACCAAGATACATAACGTCAACAGTATCAAAAATGCCGACGGACGACGCTTCTTCGGGCTAATCCAAGTGGACTCGGTTGCCGTCGTTTTCGTCCCCAAACCGCCGAACAACCGCCTTTTGAGCTTTTCATTGACTATGTCCGCTTCGTACTTATCCTGTTCGCCGGTGCGCTTTAAATATCTGTTCAACGCAAAATCCTTTTCCGCTTCGGTCAACGTCAACGGGAAATTGGGATATTTTTCGTGAATAGCGGCTTTTTCCTCGTAACGTTTTAACGCTTGCTCCGCCATTTCGTTTTCAAAGTTCTTTATCCGCTCGGCTTCCGCCAACGCAAAATATTGATTTTCCAGTTTCTCCGTCGCATTGTTGGGGATAACTATATTCAAAATGCTGACGTCGGCAACCGACAAGCCGTAACCTAGGCACAATTCTCGCAAGTCTTTTGCCGCTCTTTCGCCCATGCTTTGGTAATACTTGGACAAATCGAAAAACGTTGCGTCGTTTTCCTCGATAACTTTAAGTACTACGTTGCGTATGCATTTGTTTATTAAATCGTGTAGCGTGACCACCGCTAAATTTAAATCTATTTGCGACAAGTCGAGATCAATTTTCTTGACCAATTCCAAAGAGTCGACTATCTTCAATTTTACTTTTGCCGTGGTTTTTAATTTTATCGGCAACGCCAATTGTTTGTCAAAGTAGCGTACTATTTCGCCCTCTCTGGTTTCGTAGTTATAAAAAACGCAGATATTTTTATCGTAACTTTTTAACAGCCATATGGTTTTGTTTTTATCGTATCCTTCTACTTTGGTGAATTTTTCGTAAAGATAAATATTTACCAAATCTTTGTGCAGCTGATTTTCGTTGAGCAATAAAATATTGCTGTATCTGCAAGCGACCCACTCGCAAAGAGTCTTCCTTTGAAATTCGTCCGCAGGATTTAACTTTCTCGCATAGGCGGTATTGGCGTTCATACATTCGACGGCCGCTCGCCTCTCCGTTTCTTTGGCTAAGTTCAACGACGAAAATTTGATTTTTTCGCTCAATACTTTTTGACAAAGTTCACTCGCCTGACGACTCCCGCGCACCTGTCCAACAGTACACATTATTTACTTTTCCCTCCTTGTAAATATAAATAGTCGGAACACATTTCGCAAATCGAAGCGTCGGCAGAATTTACGTGACCGCATATTTCGCAAATTATGCCCTTGTTATTCGGGATTTCCATATTCAAACTGACTTTTGCTTCCGCTTCGGATTTATTTAAACGTATAAACTTTTCCGTTCCCAAATTCTCTCCCTCCTTTATTGTTCGTTTCACTTTCCCATTATACCGGGAAACGACTTTTTTATTATAAAACCGACAAAAAATTAAAGTCAAGCACCTGCCGTAAACTTCTATACGCCTATGAAAAATTTTTCGAAAAAAATTTATTCCCGAAAACTATTCTTCCCTTACAAAAAATAAAGCATAGAACCGTCTTGATTCTATGCTTTGCTTTTAGTTTTATTTTCGCCGACTGCCGATTATTGTTTTTTGTATACCTTGCGCATGATAATTTTACAAAGTTCGACGAGCGGTATTATCGCAATCGCCGCGAGTATTGCCGTAAGCCATTGTAAGAACGTTAAGTCTACTATTCCGAAAACGCCGTTAAGTCCGGGGATTGCCGCCACCCCGACAGTAAGCGCCGCGCCCACGCCGAACGCAACGAACATAAAGCGGTTTTTGAAAAAGCCTTTGCGGAATATACTGCCGTTAAGACTACGCGCGTTAAAGCAATGGAACAATTGAATAAGACACAGCGTTATAAACGCGAGGCTCTCGCCGACGTCGTGCCCCCAACTGCCGTAAACGCAGCCGAAAAACACCGCGAGTACGATAACCGTTTGCAAAATGCCTTGATACACTATGTTTATTCCCAAATGCCCCGCAAACAAATTGTCGTCGGATTTTCTCGGCGGGTTGTCCATAATGTCGTCGTCGCCGTCTTCCATTCCCAATGCCAGCGCAGGCAGGCTGTCCGTGACGAGATTTATCCACAGTATTTGTATCGGCAATAAAAACACCGCGTTTTGTCCCGTAATAGAAAACACTATTGTGGATATAAACAAACTAAGCACCTCGCAAATATTCGCGCTCAACAAAAACTGTATAGTCTTTTGCATATTGTCGAATATCTTGCGCCCCTCTTTTACAGCTTCGACGATGGTTGCGAAATTGTCGTCGGCAAGCACCATGTCCGCCGCGCCTTTCGTCACGTCCGTACCGGTAATTCCCATGCCTACGCCTATGTCCGCCGCCTTAATACTCGGCGCGTCGTTTACTCCGTCGCCCGTCATCGCGACTATCTTCCCTTTTGCTTTCCACGCCTTGACTATCCGCACCTTGTGCTCGGGACTTACTCTTGCGTATACGCGGTAATTTTCCACGTTATCTCTCAGCTCGTCGTCGCTCATTTCGCTGAGAAGCGCGCCCGTGACGACCTGCTTTTCGCTGTCGCAAATTTTAAGCTCTTTCGCAATAGCGTACGCGGTATCCTTGTGGTCGCCCGTAATCATGACCGCCGTAATGCCCGCCTTTTTGCACACTTCTACCGCAGCCTTAACTTCCTCTCGCGGCGGGTCTATCATTCCGCTCAAACCCAAAAACACCAAATTGCTTTCATAAACGCTTCCGTCGTCTTCCTTTTCGGCGTATGCGAGAACTCTCAACGCTTCCGACGCAAACAGAGAATTTTGCTTCAATATTTCCGCTCTGTCTGCGTCCGTCATCTCTCTTATCTTCCCGTCGGCAAAAATTTTGTCACACCGTTCCGTTAAAATATCGGGCGCGCCTTTCGTATATACGGTCCGTTTTCCGTCACAGATATTGACGGTCGTCATAAGCTTACGTTCGCTGTCGAACGGTATCTCGTCTACGCGCGGATTTTCGTTATTCAATTTAACGCTGTCGCCCGTAAGATTGTAGTATGCAACGAGCGCGGTTTCCGTCGGGTCGCCCATAAGCATAACGCCGTTCCCGTCGTTTTTCAACACGGTGTCGTTGCAAAGCGTCATACATTTTGCAACTTCCTTTTCGGCTGCCTCGCCCTCGGCGTACACCTTTTTGACCGTCATTTTATTTAATGTAAGCGTACCCGTCTTGTCTGAGCATATAATTTCAGTCGAGCCTAGCGTTTCTACGGCGGGAAGCTTTTTTATTATCGCGTTGCGCTTGCTCATTCGCTGTACGCCTATCGCCATAATAATGGTTATTACCGCGGTAAGCCCCTCGGGAATAGCCGCCACCGCAATGGCAACAGCCGTCATAAACGCGTCTATTACCGCGTCCACCGTCACGCCTATATGAATAGTGCTCAAAACGCTGACTATGAAAATGACCGCCGCTATTGCAATAACCGCAATCGAAATGAATTTACCCGTTTTGTTGAGTTTTTTCTGTATGGGCGTTTCTTCGTCGCTGTCCGTTAGCATATCGGCAATCTTCCCGAGTTCGGTTTTCATTCCCGTTGCGACAACGACGCCTTCGCCCCTGCCGTAGCTGACCACCGAGGACGAAAACGCCATATTCACCCTGTCGCCTATGCCCGCATTGTCGTCGCATACGACTTCCGCGTCCTTTTCCACTGGTACCGATTCGCCCGTCAATGCAGACTCCTCTATTTTAAGCGACCGCGTTTCGATAAGCCGCAAATCGGCGGGCACGACGTCGCCTGCTTCCAGTAAAACTATATCGCCGACTACCAGCTTGGCGCTCTCTATTTTGATTATTTCGCCGCCGCGCCTTACTTTGGCAAACGGTTTGCTCATGTTTTTCAGCGCTTCCAACGCCTGTTCCGCCTTGGACTCTTGCACGACGCCGATTATCGCGTTAATTATTACAATTGCCAGAATAATGCCGACGTCTATAAATTCGTCATAGGTCTTTTGCACGACCGCAATTACTGCCGTCACAACCGCCGCGCACAACAAGACGATGACCATTACGTCCTTGAACTGTTCTAAAAACCTTACGATAAGGCTCTTCTTTTTCTCGCCTTTTAATTCGTTTGCGCCGTCTCTTGCCAGCCTTTGCTCCGCGCTTTGCCGATTTAAACCGTCTTTTCCGCTGTCCGACGCTTTGAAACACTCGGCTAAACCCATCGAATACCATTTCAAGTCCATTTTTATCTCCTAATATCTTTATTATTCTCAAAAAAATAAGACTCAACGCATAGCAAAAACTATGCGTTGAGTCTTGTCGTTTCCGATAAGCCAAATTAAACCGGAGTTTAATCAGTGATGTTGACTTTACCGACGTTTCCCCGACGAAAAACGCCGACTACTCCCTCAACGTTTTGATAATATCATTATATTCCCCATCTGTCAATAAGTTTTCTTAAAAAAATTATGCTCGGTTTACCTTGACTTGAAATTCTTATATCTATATAATTATGATAACGACACAATGTTAAAAGGAAACGAATAAATTATGAAAAAACCGTTTATAACTAAGGAAAAAGCCGCTGAGATCGCGGCGGTATACCCCACTCCTTTTCACGTCTACGACGAAAAAGGAATTGTCGACAATGCAAAAGAGCTTTTCGCTTCTTTCGGTTGGAACAAAGGCTTTAAGGAATATTTTGCCGTAAAAGCTACCCCGAACCCCGCAATTTTGAAGCTTTTGAAATCCTGCGGCTGCGGCGTAGACTGTTCCAGCCTTACCGAACTTTTAATGGCGGAAGCGTGCGGATTTTCCGGCGACGAAATCATGTTTTCCAGCAACGAAACTCCCGCTCAGGAATTTGTGCTGGCACGCAAACTGAACGCAATCATCAACTTGGACGATATTACCCATATCGACTTTTTAAAGCAAAACGGCGGAATACCCAAAAAATTATGTTTGCGCTTCAATCCGGGCGGCGACTTCAAAATCGGCAACCGCATTATGGGCAACCCTGCCGACGCAAAGTACGGTCTTACCCGTCCGCAAATGTCCGAAGCCGTCAAGCGCTTGCTGAAAGAAGGCGTAGAGGAATTCGGTATTCACGCGTTTTTGGCAAGCAACACTTTGGGCAACGACTACTACCCCGAGCTTGCCCGTATCCTTTTTGAAACCGTCGCGGAAATAACCGAAGAAACGGGCGCGAAGTTCGTTTTCGTAAATTTGAGCGGCGGCATAGGCGTGCCCTACCGCCCCGACCAACCGAAAAACGACGTTAAAGTTATCGCCAAAGGCGTGGAAAAAGCCTATAACGAAGTGCTTGTCGCCCGCGGCATAAAAGACGTTAAAATATTCACCGAGCTCGGTCGTTATATGCTCGCGCCCTACGGACACCTTGTAACGAGAGCAATCCACGTCAAGCACACCCACAAGGAATATATCGGCGTTGACGCTTGCGCGGCAAACCTTATGCGCCCCGCAATCTACGGCGCGTATCATCATATAACGGTACTCGGCAAGGAAAACGCGGACTGCGACCGAATCTACGACGTAGTCGGCTCGCTGTGCGAAAACAGCGACAAATTCGCGGTGGACAGAGCCCTGCCTCAAATCGATATAGGCGACCTTTTGGCTATCCACGACGCGGGCGCGCACGGTTTCTCAATGGGCTACAACTATAACGGCAAATTGAGAAGCGCGGAAATATTGCTCCACGCCGACGGCTCTTTCGACTGTATCCGCCGCGCCGAAACTGTTAAGGACTACTTCGCAACCTTCAACTTTATGGACGAATTTAAAGAATACAGATAAGCCGAAAAAACTAAAATATACGAGAAAAGCTTGCCAAACGGCAGGCTTTTTCTTTATGAAGTATTTCAATTTGCCTTATAATTTAGAACTCCTCTCTCTATACTTCGCTTTGTCCCGATTTTAAATGCGCTTTTTTGCAGTTATATTTACAATTTATCGGATATTTGCCGATTGTTGTTATAATCAACTTAATTTGTAATTATCGTTTTCCCATTTGCGGCGTATTTATCGTCGAAATAAGAACTCTGAATTATATCCTCCGCAGCTCATACCCTCGTTTATTCAAAATATTTATAAATAAGTATTATAAGCGTTGCTACTTACCCAGCGAAATGTGTTAGAATATAATAAACGCTAAAACACGGAGGAACTCATGAGTAAAAATATTAGGCTCTCGATTTTTATTATTATTCTCTTCACGTTATTGGCGTTATGCGCGGCAACGAATTATTCCGATATAGCGTACGCGGCGGACGATAATACGGTAGAACTCGTATTCGTTTTCGACGAAAAGGTCTTAACGGAATTGCTTGTGACGGAAGGCACGATCGCTCGCTCGCCCGATCTCGAAGATATTGCCGACGGTATACAAACGGGATATACCGTAGAATGGCGGTTTGCCGATAATAGAAAAGCGGAATTTCCATACGCCGTCAACGCAGCGGATTCGACCGAGGGCAAAATTTTCTTCTACGGTTCCCTCGTTCCGACAGAACCTGAAATAACGATAACCGTTTGCGCAGGAACCGACGAAACGACTTTTTCATACGCGTTCGGCACCGAACCCGCCTTGCCCGAGAAAGTTTTCGGCTTTACGGTAAGCGACTGGTACTTGGACGACGATTACGGTAAAAAGTATACGCCGAAAATAATCGAAACGCCGTTTACACTCTACCCGCTTTTTACCGACAGGAAAATTACCGTCACGGTAGACGGCGAGGAAACCGAAGTGGATTTCGGCTCTAAGCTTCCGCCAAAAGCGGACACCGCTACGCACAAATTTGTAGGCTACTTGCAAAACGGGCTTCCTTTTAACGGAAGAATTTTATCACCTACTGCTTTAACTGCCGATTTCGAAAGAGTTAAATTTTGCGTGACCGTCGTAAAAGACGATTCGACAAAATTGTATTTTACCGTCGGCGAAGCGATAGAAAAGGACGCATTGGCAAGCTACGGCAATAAATTTACCTTGGACGCCGCAGGCGAAAACGCAGTAGCGTTTCCATTCACTCCCGAAGACGACG
Organism: uncultured Christensenella sp.; assembly: GCA_964450015.1. Classification (GTDB taxonomy): domain Bacteria; phylum Bacillota; class Clostridia; order Christensenellales; family DTU072; genus CAG-1782. The sequence continues at coordinate 14,043 of CAYVEU010000028.1, forward strand.
TAAATATCTACGCGTTTGACGAAACAACGGCCGTACCGGAAACGCCGACTACGCAAACCTTTGCGATAACCGTAATTTCCGAACACGCCGAATTGATTGTAGCGTCCCGTTCGGAAGCCGGAAAAATCATCTCGTTTCGCGTCGTTTTCGTGGAAAGCGGTTTTAAAATAAATTCCCTGACAATTTCGTCCGACGGTGCTTCCGTGCCCATGATTTTCGACAATACGACAGGCAGATTTATAATGCCGGAAGGCGACGTAACGATAACGATTACGTTTACCGACTCCGACGCAAATAATTATACGAACGCCAAGATAAAATTGACGACGAAAGAAATAATAGCCATATCCGTGACGGGCTCTGCCCTGCTGATTGCGGGCGTAACGATTTTAATTATCAATATCAAAAAGAATAAAGATAAGAAGAAAACGGAAAAGAAACCGAGCGACGCTAACGGCTCGGCTTCAACGTAATTGAACGTAAATAACGCAAGTCTAGCACAAACAATTCTTGTTCTTTTTAAATACAATTCGGGCGTTTTATTTATCCGCTTCTTCCGAAGACGCGTTCTCGCAGTTTTTATCTGCTCTCATTTTCGATTTTTCGCTCAAAGCAAGCAATTGATAAGCTCTCACGAACAGTTCGCTCGTGTCGGAAATGTCTTTGCTGTTATCTACGATAGCTTTCACGACGTCCTTTTCAAAATTTTCGTTAGCTATTATTACGAACTTAAAATTTAGACCCTTTTCTTTGAAAAATTGGTTAAGATGTTTAATGGGTTGTGCTAAACTACTAAATAGCTCGTTATTGATTTTCGGCGTAGCAAAGACAATTTCCGCAGTCCTTGCATTTAAGTAACCGTATATGCTTAGTGCTGTGCGTATATATTTCCCAATTACTTTACAAATAGTTTTCTTCTTTGAAGCATAGTTTAAACCGCCGGCGTGAAACGCCACGTCAACGGCATAAAACGTGGGTTCGCCGTCTCCGAACTCAACACCCAACAGGTCGATTTCTCCCTGTTTGACTACTTGGCTCAGCGAACTGTTACCGAAAAGCTTGTAATCGTATTTTTTTTCGAAATACCCGTGCAAATCCTTAAATATCTCTTCGCTTACGCATTTCTTCTCATCGGACAAAACCGCCCATTGCCCCGAAACTTTCCAATTCGTGTGCACCAGCCTACATTTCTTTACGTGTAAAAGCCAAGAATAAAGAAGGGATTCCGCTATTTCTATTTTCATTTATTTCTCCTTGGTTATTCGAACCGATATTTTATTTCTCAACCGTTTATTTATTTCTTTCCCAATTGCTCTTTTAAGAAGTTCAAAAATTCTTCGATTCTTTTCTCATTGCCCGTTCCCGACAGCTTAAAATAATGCGTATCTTTCAATTCCTCCGGCATACAGTTCTTGCCCGAATAGTGATTTTTCGAAGAATGGACGTTATCGAGCCCGATACCCCTGCCAAGCTTTTTTGCGCCGCCGTAACTCGAATCTTGCAAAAACGGCGGTATGGGAATATTGCCCGTGCGTTCGACGTCGCTCATTGCATACCCGATACCGTAAACCGCGTCCGATTTCGGACAGCAACAAACGTACAACGCGGCGTGTGCCAAAATTTTAGCGGCTTCCGGCATTCCTATCCTTTCGATTGCGAGCATCGCGCTAGTAGCGACTACTAACGCGTTAGAGTTTGCCAGTCCTACGTCTTCGCTTGCGCATACGCATATTCTTCTTGCAATGTACTTAATATCCTCGCCCGCTACCAACATTCTGGCGAGATAATACAGCGTGGCGTCGGGTTCGGTATGTTTCATCGACTCGATAAACGCGGAAATAGCGTCGTAATGGTTGTCCCCGTCGACGTCGTAGCGTATGGCTTTCTTCTGAATACATTCTTCCACGACTTCCATCGTTATCCGAATACGCCCGTCGGAATCGGGCTCGGTCGTAAGCCGCGCAAGTTCCAAAGCGTTTAATACGGCTCTCGCGTCACCGTCCGCAACGTCCGCCAAAAATTCTTCGGCGTCCTTGTCTATTACTATATCGTCGTTTCCGTATCCCTTTTCTTTGTCGCTCAACGCACGATCGATAAGCGTCGCCAAATCGTCTTTCGAAAGCGGTTTCAATTCGAAAATTCGGCAGCGGGACAGTAGCGCGTTATTGACTTCGAAATACGGATTTTCGGTAGTCGCGCCGATAAGAGTGAGCGTTCCGTCCTCGACGAACGGCAATAGATAATCCTGCTGTCCTTTGTTGAACCTATGTATCTCGTCGATAAAAAGAATGGTCCGCTTGTTTAGTACGGCAATGGAATTTTTTGCTTCCTTTACGACTTCTTCCACGTCTTTTTTGCCCGCGTTTGTAGCGTTTATCTGCCTGAAAAGGCAGTTGGTCGTATTTGCTATGACCTTTGCCAACGTCGTCTTGCCCGTTCCGGGCGGTCCGTACAAAATAATGGAGCCGAGCTTGTCCGCCACGATAACCCTGTAAAGCAATTTGCCCTTGCCGATAACGTGCCGCTGCCCGACTATTTTGTCAAGAGTAGTCGGACGCATTCTCGACGCCCGCGGATAGGACTTGTTCTTTTCTT
>CAYVEU010000029.1:0-16404 GCA_964450015.1 uncultured Christensenella sp.
ATTTAAAACTGCGGCTATACTGGGATTGAACGTAGTTTCGGCTTCCTTTTCCGCGTTCTCTATGTACTCTCTTACCAGCCGTGCGACGCTGTCCGCGCAAACCGCTCTGCCGTGCGCGTACTTGTCGATAAACCTGTACAGTTCGTCTTCGTCGTACAGCCCCTCGATTTGCGCCTTGAATATCGGTAGCGACTCTTGCCTCAGGTCCTCGTCGGCGTAACACATAAGAGCGAGCGTCGCTTCTATGTAGTTCCACCGAGAGCTCTTTTTGAGGTGGGCAAGCCCCTTTTCGCCGTCGCGCCTGTCACCGAGAAGGTTGCAATACGCGAAGCCCAAAATGAACATTGCGGACGTGCTGTTGCCGCTGGCGCGCTTTTCCAAAATGCGAACGACTTCGCCTATATCGGAACAGCCCGCGACTTCGCTACGAAGCTTTTCCACCACTTCCAGCACTTCCCCCTTACACGAAACGGCGAACGCGACGTCCTTACTCAAAACGATAGGAATTCCCCCGTAAACCTGTGAATATGTAATGGCACGCATTGCCGTTTCGTGTTCGGATTTGGTACGGATACTGACTACGTTGTCGTTGCTTACGCAAGCGTAAAGTCTGGATACCGTCAACGTATCGTCTATGCAAAACACTTCTTTTGCAAGCATTTCCAGCAGCTTTTTGCAGTCCACGAACCTTCCCAATATAACTTCCAGAGTGAAGTAGGAACGCAACAGTCTGCCGTACTTTGACAACGATACGTCGTTATAATAACAATTTCTACTGTTTTCCGTCATAATGTATATCTCCTTTCAAGTATAATCGTTTTTTCGTGCGGCGTATTTACCACGCCTTGGGGACGGATTCGATGACCTCGTCGATAAGTCCGTACTCCTTTGCTTCATACGCGGTCATAACGTTATCTCTGTCCGTATCCGCCGCTATTTTCTCCTCCGACTGTCTGGTGTTTCCCGCCAGCCGCTTGTTCAACCTGCTCCTTACCGCCTTGATGTGATTTGCCGCGTTTATAATGTCGGTCGCCTGTCCTTCTACTCCTCCCAGCGGTTGGTGTATCAAAATTTCCGAATCGCTGAACGCGTATCTCTTGCCGCGCGACCCCGAAGAAGCTATCACCGCCGCCATGCTTGCCGCAAGCCCGATAACGAACGTTTGAACTTCTACTTTTACGTAATCCATAACGTTTATTATCGCCATCCCCGAGTTTACTTCCCCGCCGGGGGAATTTATCCAAAGCTGAATCGGTCTCCTCGGATATTTAAACGCCAAATATTGAAGTTGGCATATGATAACCTGTGCGGTCGTCGAATTTATAGGTCCTTCGAGCATAATAACGCCCTGTTCCAGCAAAGTTGCGCCGGAAAAGCTTTCATTGTTGTCCATGGTAAACCTCCCTTTCAGTTTGTCTTTTTAATACGATTGCTGTGATTTCAGACGTGTAGAGTCTGCAAAACAGCGCCTCGAACGCAGAGGCGCTTGTAAAACGTGGTACCGCTCTTCGGCTTTCGGCCTATTTAGCGATAACTGCGCCTCCGCATTCCACGATAAATCCGTTCCCCTCCGGCATAAAACGCCCGTTGGAAGCGGCAAAATTATCAAGATTTAATCTTTTACCGATATTTGCTCCGCAATTCTTACCGAAGCTGAGAAAAATAGCGTCGGAAATTGCGTCGGTTTCGCTTCCGCAAATAACGTTAAGTTCTGTCTTGATATGTTGGCACTTATGAAACATTCGCAATCTCCTCCTGTCTTTATTGTTTGTTTTTACTTTGTTAGGTTTTGGGCTTGTTTGCTACCTGCCCTTGTCGTTTGTAGCTACATTATAACTTTTCCGCCGCATGAAATCAACGGCGTTTTTGCCATTATCTTACGACAAAGTTGTAAATTTTACCGGATTTTGGACTCAAAAAAATAAAGGGTCAATTTAATTTTGAGGGCGTTCTTCTTCGACGCCTGGGTATTGGTAATGATTGTTGATGAATTAGCGTTTAGCGTGTTTTGACTTCGTTAGATAACTTGTAGTCTTGTCTTGTCTGTACTTTCCGAATATTGGCTCTTTTGCGAGCGAGATTAATAATAACACCGCCCATAGACGTTGTCAAGCCTTTTTTTCAAATCCGTAAAAAAATTTTTTACCTCATAAAATCATTTTCGAACGTTAAAATACGTAGTATTTTAATCGATAAAAAAGTCTGAATATGTTTCTGAATAAAAATCCGTCCGCTTATTATTCGGCGCGCCGATAAAGAAAATATCCGCCGTTTCCGACGAATATTTCCGTTAAGTTTCGGTTGCGTCAAGTTCACGTTAATGCGACGACCGGTCATCGGCTATTTTGATATTGGCTTCCCGCAATTGTTTCGACGTAACCTCGCACGGCGCGCCCATAAGCAAGTCTTGCGCGTTCTTGTTCATCGGGAACGCGATTATCTCCCTTATATTCGGCTCGTCCGCAAGAAGCATTACTATTCTGTCCACGCCCGGAGCGATACCCGCGTGAGGCGGTGCGCCGAACTTAAACGCATTGTAGAGTGCGGAAAATTTGCTCTCTATTACGCTCTCGTCGTAACCCGCAAGCTCGAAAGCCTTTACCATTGTTTCGGGGTCGTGGTTTCTCACTGCTCCCGAACTCAACTCGTACCCGTTGCAAACTATGTCGTACTGATACGCCATTATATCGAGCGGATCTTTCGAGCACAACGCTTCCAGTCCGCCCTGCGGCATACTGAACGGATTGTGGCAAAATTCTATCGTGCCGCTCTCCTCTCCTATCTCGTACATCGGGAAATCGACTATCCAGCAAAATCTATACGTATTTTTCTCAATCAAATCCATAGCCGTGCCCAATTCGGTCCTTAGATACCCTGCGCACTTTGCCGTTTGTTTTTTGTCGTCGCCCGCAACGAAAGCAATCAACGCGTCGCCGTTTAACCCGAGCGTACTGCGCAGTTCATCCGCAACGTCCGTCAAGAACTTGGAAGCTCCGCCCGAAAGTTCTCCGTTTGCCGCCGACTTGCACCAATAAAAACCGCAATTCAACTCTTTTTCGCGCACGAAGTCGGAAAGTCCGTCGATATACTTTCTCGGTTTGTCGAAATTGTCCACGCCTATCGCTTTTACGACTTTTCCCTCGAAAAACGGGCATAACGTGCCGACCATTTCCGTCAAATCTTTGATAATAAGCGGATTGCGCAAATCGGGCTTGTCCGTGCCGTAATCCGCAATCGCGTCAACGTATTTAATTCTGCGGAACGGCGGTTTGTCGATAATTCTATCGGAAAATTCGGCAAACAAATCGGGTAAAATCGCCTCTAATTCTCTGAAAACGTCCTCTTGGGTAGCGAAGCACATTTCTATATCGAGCTGATAAAACTCACCGGGGGAACGGTCGGCTCTTGCGTCCTCGTCCCTAAAACACGGCGCTATTTGGAAATATCTGTCGAATCCCGAGGTCATAAGCAGCTGTTTATACTGTTGCGGCGCTTGCGGCAACGCGTAAAACTTGCCCGGATACAAACGGCTCGGTACGATAAAGTCACGCGCGCCTTCGGGTGACGAACTCGTAAGAATGGGCGTCGCGATCTCCAAAAATCCTCTCTCGTTCATTCTCCGCCTAATCGAACTTATTATTTTACTTCTTAATACTATCTTATCCTTAACCAGCGGATTTCTCAAATCCAAAAAGCGGTATTTTAAACGCGTATCCTCACGAGAAGCCAAAGAATTTGCCACTTCAAACGGCAATTGTTCAAAGCATTTACCCAAAATTTCTATGTTCGTAGGCTCGATTTCTATCATTCCCGTCGGCATATCGGGATTGGGGGACGAACGCAAAATAACTTTTCCCTCTACCCTTACGGTACTTTCGCGGGGAATTTCTCTGACAATGCTCTTCATCTCCTCGCTGCCGACCGTAACCTGCGTAAAACCGTAAAAATCGCGCAATACGCAAAATACGACCGCACCCAAATCGCGGACGCTGTGCAACCATCCGCATAACGCGACGGTCTTGCCTACGTCCGATTCTCTCAGTTCATTACAATTATGAGTTCTCATACGTCCCTCCCTATTTAATATCGCCCGCAGTGCGCGGATAGAGTATGACGTCCCTTATGTTATTCATACCCGTAACGTACATAAGTATTCTTTCGAGTCCCAGCCCGAAACCGCTGTGCGGCACGCTCCCGAACCGTCTCAACGCTATATAATCCTCGTACTCGTCCATGGTCATGCCCTTATCGCGCATAGCTTGCAAAAGCTTGTCCAAATCCGCCTCTCTCTCGCTGCAACCGATAATTTCTCCCACGCCCGGAACGAGCAAATCGGTCGCCGCAACCGTCTTCCCGTCCGGATTTTGCTTCATATAGAAAGACTTGATGTCTTTGGGATAGTTGGTGACGAAAATAGGCTTTTTGAACACGACTTCGGTAAGATACTTTTCGTGCTCCGTCTGAATATCGCAACCCCACTCCACCGGATAGACGAATTTAACGTCCGCTTTTTTAAGTATGTCTATTGCGTCGGTATAGTCGACGACGCCGAATTTATGGCTGACTACGTTTTTCAATTTCTCGATAAGCCCCGTTTCGACGAACTTGTCGAAGAAGGTAAGTTCGGGCAAGCATTTCGTCAGGCACGTGTTTATTATGTGCTTGATAAGCTCCTCGGCAATCTCTATAATGTCGGGAAGTTCGGCAAACGCGACCTCGGGTTCTATATGCCAAAATTCCGCAGCGTGTTTGGGCGTATTGCTGTTTTCGGCACGGAAACTGGGTCCGAAAGTGTAAATTTTCCCGAACGCCATAGCCGCGACCTCGCCTTCAAGCTGTCCCGAAACGCTCAATCCCGCCTTTTGGTGGAAAAAGTCGTCTTTATAGTACTCTTCTTCGCTCTTATATTCGGGCGCATAGCCCAACGTCGTCACTTTGAACACCTCGCCCGCGCCCTCGCAGTCGCTTGCAGTTATTATCGGCGTATGAACGTAGACGTAATGACGAGCTTGAAAGAACTCGTGAATACACGCGCTCACCGTCGAACGGACCCTGAAAACTGCGTTGAACGTATTCGTGCGCACTCTCAAATGCGGCATCGTACGCAAAAATTCCATAGAGCAACGCTTCTTTTGCAAAGGATATTCGGTCGGACAATCGCCGAGCATAGTTATGGACGCAGCGTTTATCTCCACGCTGTCCGCCATTACCGCTGACTTGACCAACTTACCCACGACCTTAACCGAACAGCCCAAACGCTTAAACTCGTCGTTTTTTATCACGGATTTGTCAATGACGATTTGCAAATGTTTGAAACTCGTGCCGTCGTTTATCTCCAAAAAAGCCATATTTTTGGAATCGCGGTAAGTTCTTACCCAACCGCAAACCGTAACTTCGCTGTCAAGCGCTACCGCGCCGTCGAAAATTTCTATAATGTCGGTATGTTTCATTCTCTCCTACCTCTGATTTTTACGTCCGCCGATATTAATAATACCCTGCGAACTTCACAAGGTATTATATCACAACGCCGTAACGAAAACAACTTTTTCGTCAAAGCCTTTCGGCGCAAAAGTAATTTATATTCGCGCCGTCTTCTAAAATGGGCAAATTTCACCGTGCAACCGATATAAATTATGCTTGCGCTCTTATCCCGGCAGTTTGCTCGCGCCTTGTCCTCTTACCAACATTCCGTTTACCGTGCTGTTGCCTACTCTATTCAGGTACGCATAGTAAGTTTCGTTCATTCCGTCGCCGGACGCATTTATTATGTACGTGCCGTTTTCTATCCTGTACCAAGACGCGGTGCCGTCTATGTCGTTTATCGTTGCTTCGTGACCCACGATCGTTTGTCCCGTCGTTATGTCGGTTTTGTAAACTCTGCCGTCGGTCGACTTGCTCAGGCCCTTGTCGTAAACGCCCGCAATACCGCCCGAGAACGTGATACCGACCTGCGACAAATAAACATCGACTGTGTTTCCGGTTGGTCCTATTTTTCGTATCAGACCCGTATTGGGATGGTTGCTCTGCCAATAAGCGCTTTCTTTTTCGGTGCTGCTGTACCAAGCTTCGTTCGCGCCCGAACGGTTTGCCGTGACGCTTCCCGCAGTATCGGCGTCCGTGAACTCTACGCCGCGCAATCCGAAGCTTGTCACGTCTTCTTCGCCCGAAATCATTATGTTTGATTGAGGCGTGTGCCTGATACCCGTATTCCCTATCGACCAGCAGTGGTTTGCCGACGAACTTACGTCACTCTTGTCGTTGGGCGAAACTATACCGTATATGAAGCCGTCTACGTATATGCCGGGACGGAACGGTTGAAATCTTTTATAAGTCTTGAACTTAGCGGGATCGTACGTGCTGGTAGCGTACCAACCGCGTGCAGTCGGTGTTTCCTTGTTCTCGTCCGTTTTATCAGTCCTGCCGTATGCGCCTAGCCTCAAAATATACGTATTGTAGTAGGTATAGCAAGAATTTATCGCATATTGTCCGTATCTATTTGTGCTCGTTCCGCCGACTATTCCGCCTATCGTAAACGGGACGTTCTTGTACGCGACTCCGCGAGAATCCGCAGGCGCCTGCGTGTCATCATTCTCGGGACCGTCGCACCAAACGTAACCCATCAAAGCTATGGACGAATTGCGCGTATAACAACTTTGCACGCGGCAATAGGAATTTATGGTTTTCGAAAAACCGTTGACTATCTCGCCCAATCCGTAATAGGTAAACGAAACGTCTACCACGTTAAAGTACCCTACTATTCCGCCCGCAAAGACCTGCCAAGCTTTTACAGCCGACGCCGAGCCGTTGTTTTCGTACTTAACGGTAATGCGCGTGCCTTGCGTAAAGCTGTTGTAAACTTGCGCCGTATTGTATCCGACTATACCGCCTACGAATACCGATTCGCCGGTTATTACGTTGCCCTTCCTAATATTAGAAGGTGGAATCATGATAAACTGGTAATCTTTTTTCTCCTTATCGTTTTTACCGCTGTGATCGTTCCAATACGGGCACTCGCCGTTATTGGGTAAAGTATATTCGCTGATGTAACCGCACTTTGAACATTGATAACGTTCGTGATATCCTAATGTTTGGTAATACGCGTCGCTATCCCTGTAAACGTATATCACGCTGCCTGTAAGATTGGTGCCGCTTTGCTCGGTAATCGCCGTCGTAGCTTGTCCCATGATAGAACAGTCGTCCACTATCGAGTTGCTCAAATTCGCGCCTACTATGCCGCCGCCGCTCATCTTGGCAGTTGACTGTAATTCGAACATGAGATACACCCTACCCAACGTGCCGTTACTGTCGCTATATGTCGGCGACCTCAGGTTAAAGCCCTGAACAAGCGTCTTGCTTGCCGCCACGCCTACTATACCTCCGTACGTTGCGCCGCGGAAGAATATAACGCCCTGAATAGACGGCTGGCTTATCGCCGGATCGGATTGCAACTTCGCCGTCAACGCCAAACCTGCTATGCCGCCTGCTTTGCCGGTATACGAATTCAAATTGCCCATAGTCTCGCCGCCGATTTCACTTTCTATCGTCGTCGCCAAAATAATATCGTTGTTTATCGTCGATCTCGAACTTGTGTTTCCGCTTATAACCGTGGGGTCGACCAATCTCGCATTGCTGATACAGCCGACTATACCTCCGACGTTGAAAGCCATCGAACTGCCGAGCAAGACGGAAGCTTTGTCTATCTTGACGTTCGTAACGTCCGCGCCGTCTGCTATCATGCCGAACAATCCGCCGGTATTCATCGCTTCCGTCGCAACGTCTATAAGCAATCTCGCGCCCGTTTCCGCTCCGACCACCGTGACGCCGGTTGCAAACGCGCCCCTGTACGCCAAACTCGAATCGACATAAGTGTCGGTGCTGAGATTATCTACGCTGCCGCGCGAGCCGCGGAAAATACCGCACAACGCGCCGGCACTTTGACTCGTCGACAATTCGACGTTTATCAAAGCTTGATTGGAAACGTTTATCTTGACGTCCTTTATTGTGCTATCCTCGGCGTATCCCGCCAACATACCGACGCCTTCCGCCGTAATACAGTTCAAGTATACTCTGGAATACTGTATTCCGCCTGACGCGTTTGTCAACGTCGTGCGCCCTAAACTGCTGTTTTCGTCGAATTTGATATTCGTGAATATACCGTTATACGCTCTCGCCGTCAAAATGCCGATGTAAGAAGCCGTTCCCGGCAGACTTCCGAAGCTGGAACTGCCTTCCAGCAAATCGACGTACGCGTTGCCGATATTTACGTGGTCTATCGTACCGCCGTTTATGCACCCGAATATGCCGTAACCGCTCAATTCGCTGTAATTGATAAAGTCCTCGTCGGTCATCGGGTCGTTCTCGTCGTTGTACCTACGGAAACTGTTAGAATCCGCCGCCAAACCGTAAATATAGTAGTTGTTGTCGAATTTTAAGTAGTCTGCGTCGGTGCTTGTGGGCGCGTCATCCCTTTTGCCGGTAAGTACGCCGTCGAAACCGTAATGGGTATTCGTCGTGGAATCGTAATAGTGGCATATAGGAGTCCATGCTTTTTGGGTCGTCACGTTGGATAGCGCGGGGTTACCGGTTATATTAATACCTTGATTTTTCAAACGGTTCACCGTGCTTGTATTGCTCAAATCCACGACTTCTTCCAACATTATATCGTCGCGCAGTCTGAAATGTACGCCCTTGCAAGTGTGTTCGTTGTAGGCAAAGTAGATACCGACGTTTCGCAACTGCACTGCGTTGTAAATATTATAAGGATTGGTCTCCGTGCCGTCGCCCGTATTAGCCGCCGAATATTTAGACCCTTCGCCTGTCCAATTGTCTTTGCCGAACATGAGCGTTCCGCCGGTAATATACGAACTGTAATCTATCTCGATTGCACGTTTGAAGCCCTCTTCCTTCGCGCTGAACAGCTCGGTAATATCGCCGAATTTCGTCCAGTACGACAAATCCGTCGTGGATTTTATACCTACGCCGTTCTTGAATCCTTTAAGCGCGTAGTCGTACTTGCCGCCGAAACTGTTGACGTTTACTAATTTTATCTTAATGACTACCGTACCGTCCACTTTTCCGGTGCCTATCTCGGTACCCGCCAAATTGGGCTCGCCGTAACTGTCGTTATCCCAAACCGTCAACGTTTTTCTCTCGCCGTTGGTAATATACTCCGCCAACTCTTCGGGCACTACTATGCCCGCGTTGTACATAAGGTTGTTGAGCTGCAATTTTACGGTCGACGCGTACTGAACGTCCAATTTGAACATGGAGGTTATCGTTATCGTACCTTTCTCGTACCCGCCGGCTACCGTAATAACCCGCTCTTCGCCTTCTATCTTAGAGTTTTTGTTGTAATAAACCTTATACTCTTGATCGAAATTCGGATTGTACCCCGGCGTAACGTCGGAATCGTTCGCCGCGCCCGCCGTAGGATTTTTTCTGTTGACTTTTACGTCATACGTCGCGCCGACGTCGCCCATAAACACCCACTTCCTGCTTCCCTCGACCGAGCCGAATACGTTGCCCTCGTCGTCGGCGCTCAAAGTGTAATAGACGTCGTAGAAATCGGTTGTGTTACTCGCCCTGTCGTAAGTTGCAAACGTGACAAACTCTTCCTTTGCCGTTACCGTTAAGGTGGGCGCGTTCTGGTAAGCGCCTATGCCTTTTTCCGCTTCGCCGTAATTTTCATCGCTGTACGCAACGTTGTAGGAATACAAACTGTTTCTAAACTGTTTGATAAACAGCGCTTCCAATTCCATCGCTTCGTTGGGCGGCGCGTCGCCGAAATTATACGTCAACGGCAAATTCAATCCGTTTATAGTGTCGTCGGTGGATATGATGCGGAACTCCGTATCGCTGCCTACCGTCCAGTTCAGTCGCCAGCCGATAAAGCGGAATTTCTCGTCTATATCTTTGCCGTCGTCGCTCTTTTTGTAGTTGACGATCTCGCCGTATGTGTCGAGCTGGTTAAAGTACTTGATATTGACAGTAGCGCCGTAATCGAACATACCGCTCAGTTCGTCGGTGGAAATCGAGTGGTACAATGGCGCGTTGGAATAGCTGCTTATTCTCGGCTGCATAACGTTCCTGAAATCCGAAGTCGCGTCGCCGCTCAAACTTTTGGTGAATGCGAGCTGTGACAAATTGACCTCTACGACCTTTTGGAACTTCGGACGGATAATAAGCGGTCTGTCGTTTACCGAATTGTCGGCTTTCGAAGAACTGATAGCGTAAGGCATATTATCGGCGCTTTCGAACAAATATTCCAAAGCCAAACGGTAACTTGCGCTGCTGCTGTCCCTTTGCGAGTCGCTGACGTCGCGGTACGCGTATCCGATATTGACGAAAACTCCGTCTTTCCAGTTGTAATACTGCCATCTTTGGAACTTTACGGAATACGGCATGCCTACGAGAGATAAGTCCAAAACGCCGTTTTTCCAACTGTCGTTTAAGAAATCGCCGTTGGAAATCGACTGATACAGAACTTTAAAGAAGCCCGTCGCCGTATGAACTCTCAACTCTTCCGACAATTCGTATCTGGCAATATCGTCTTCCAACAAATCCCAATGCATATTTGCGTACTTCAAATCGCTGAGTTTTCCGTAATTGCGCGAACCGAGCGCTACGGACGAACTGTTGTCTATTTGTTGCAGCGTAGCCGCTCCGGGGACGCTCGCCAACGTCGGATCCGTTTCGTTGTCAACAAAGACGTTTGCGGAAACGTTTGCCAAACCGCTGTCCCAGCTGTTCCAGTGTTGCGTTTCGTCGTTATAATAATACAACTCGTTGATTACGGCAATTTCTATAACCGGCTGGTACATAGCTATGACTTTAAGCTTCATATTTTCCACGCCGTTCGTTATCAAACCTGCGGTATTGGCGACGGTGATGTTAAACGACATCTTCAAGTACCCTTTGCCGGGCAGCGCTTGGGCGAGATACGAATAGGCGTTTACGCCGTTGACGTACCAGCCGACGAACCTGTACCCTGCTTTCGCCTCGGGCGCAATCAAATCGAACGACGAACGGTACTGGACGTAATACTTGGTTTTTTCTACGGCCGTCTCCTCGTCGTCCGCGCCTCCGGTAACGGGGTCGCCCTGATACTGTTTGCCGTATTCGTTGTCGATAACGGACTCTAATTTTATCGCCGCGTTTTCGTCTGTGTAATCGCAAATTTCCTCGCCGACGTCCGTATAGTTGGTGCCGTATTCGAGTTCGTATATGCGGTAGAATTCAGCTCTGATGTAAATATCACCGCGCATATCGATGGTAAACGTCACGTCGCCGTCCGAATTTCTGCCCTGAACTACTTTGTATCCGTAAAGGTCGGCATATTCGTCTACGCACTGCAACCACTCTTCTTCGCCCTCTTTGAATATGAGCTGACGCGAAGCCTTGCTCCGTTCTATGTCCACTTGTCTTATATACAGTTTGCTGAACGCGTACCTTGCGCGGTTGCTTATTTCCGGTTTTATCGTAACGGTTATTTTCCGTCCTACGGTAGTCTCCACGTCGTAATAATCGTTTCTCGGTTCGGTCGCTTCGACTCCGAATACTATCGAGCCGCCTACGTTGGTTTCCACCGCGCCGAAAGTAGTCTTGGAATACCCTATCCTGCCGTTCACGTCGTTTACGATAAACAAGTCTGTCTTTTCTGTTATGTAAAGTCCGATTCCTGCGTTCGGATACTGTTCGTTAGGCGCAAGCAGCTTATCGGTGTAAACGCCCGTCTTACTGTCGTATGTGCAATACGCGGGTTGCTTCAACGCCGACGTTCCGCCTATTTCCGAATAGGTAAAGCTTATAAAGTTACCGACCAAAACGTCGTATGCGTACTCGTACACGTATTCGTTTGCCGCCGCGTTCAACGCCGCCTCGCTGACGTTTGTCAACCTGACGCCGTCTTCATACGCGTTCAGTTCGACGTAGCCTATGTGCCTGCCATTCATATATTTATAAGGATTGGGCACGGAAACGGTAATTCTCATCTCCTGCTTGTAAATAAGTTTGAAGCGCCTCGAACCTTCCGCTCCCACCGAATAGGTGAACGTTTCTGTTGTGCGCCCGCCGACGTCGGTATTCTTGACGTAAGTAATGCCTCGTTGTCCGTTTACTATTTGCCATTCGGTTTCACTACCGTCGGCGTTGGTTATTATTTCGACTATGCCGTACAACCTGTAATCGCCCAACGCGTATGCCTCGACTTTTACGTTGGAAAAATACTCGTACCGAGAGCCTTCCAAATACTTTTGAGCCTCATCGCCCGTGGTGATTTCTACCGTTGCAACGCCCGCTTTGCTGTTCAAAGCGACGTATCCGCCGCCGTTGCTTGCCACCGAATTGTCGACTGTGTAAGCGTAAGCGTTTACCGCCACCGCGTAACTCTTTATGCGGGTCGTATAATATATATGGATAGTGGTGCTGTCTTTAAGCACGTTGACGTACGGCATATTTCCGTTGATGATGCCGAGAGTCTTTCTATCCGCCGCGCTTGCCGTCGAGAACAAAGCGTCGTCCGTAGCCGCGGAGCTGCTACCCGTCCTGAACGCTAAACCGGTTATTTCGTAGCCGTCGTTGACTGCGGGGCGCAAAACCAAATTATTGAAATGTTCCACTTTCGACGGGGTGAGTACCGTAAGCGTCTTGTCGTCGGTCACGCCGCTGGAAGTATCTATGGGCTTGTTGTCGTATACAACGCCGTTTATGTACGTCTTAACTTCGTAAGCTATCGGCAAAATTTCCAGCGCCACGTCAAGTCTGCTCAACCTGCCGTAGCCCGCGCCGTTCAACGTTTCGTCGTTGACTGTCACTTGAATGACGTAGCGGTAGAAAGGCTTTTCGCCGGCCATATACGTTGCCGTATATTTCAAGCTTCCGTTGTCTATGCCCGACTCGGTTCTCAAATCGCTTTCCGAATAGACCCTTCCGTTGACTGTCAAACGGCTCAGCGCGTACCCTTCCGGCGTATCGAACATATACAGTATATAACCGTGGTGCTGCGCGGTCATAGTCTTGACCGCCTTGTCCCTTTCCAAAATTTGTCCGCCTTGATAAGTCCCGTCGGCGAGCAAAATATCTTCTCCGTATTCGTCCTTCGACAAAACGTTCACGCCGGTAACGTTTATATTATTGGTGGCGTCCACGCGGTTGACTGCGCTGTTCAAGTCGTAGGTCTTTATCCTGATTTCCAGATTTATTTCCAAATCGTAAGCAACGCTCAAACCTATACTATCGCGGAAGTCGAAGCTCTTTTCATCGCTGTTTGCGTAGGCTATTTCCGACAAACCGAGAGTATATACTATCTCGTCGCCGGACGCGTCCTTGACCGCGACCCATTCGCCGTTTATATTCTCGACCGCTTTAACGTTTACGTAGTTCCCGACTATTTCATAGCCGTTTCTCGGTTTAAATACTGCCGAAAGTTCGTCGTAATAGTGTGCGGATATGCTGTAAACGTTGATTATTCCGTTTGCGTCCGCGCTCCAATTATTTACCTTGTCGTCAAGATTCTCTTTGCTTCCCGTCAACTCTATTTTCGGATAAGTTATATCGTCGTTTATAACCGTATCTACCTTTTCAAGTTGGTCGGCGTCGTTGAAGACGTACCTGACGGTATGCCTCTCTCTCTCGAAAACGGCAACGACGTCTATATCGGACTTAATATCCTTTATCGCAACGCCGTCGCGCTCTCTGCCTAGGTCGTCCGCCTTATTTTCGTAATAGCAAACGCCGTTTACCTCGTCTTCCCAACCGTCCAAAGATACGGTTATCGCGGCGTTTACGTTCCTTACGCCTCTCACTACGGTAAGCGCCGCGCCGATATCCGCATAGTCGTAACCCGCGCCCCTGTCGATTCTTACGAACGCTTCCTCGCCCCAAGCGACGTCGCTGCCCTGTTCGACGCTGAGCAAATTGGCGCTCTCGCCCTTTATGTTCTCAATGTAGCTCGCCTGAACGTTTACGTTGTATCTCATTATGCGGAAACTCGTCCTCGCGCTTATGTCGCTTACGACGTTTATACCGCTTCCGTCCGAACCCGCGTATATAACTTTGACTTTCGTATCGCCGTATCTTTCGGACCCGACGTCTATTTCCTCGTCCCCGTAATAGAGGCTGTAAACGTAATAGCCTTTACCACCGTCGCCGAATCCGGTGCCGTCGAAATTGGGATACATAATTATGCCTATTCGGGTCCCGTATCCCAGTTTATATCCACCGCCCAAAGCGGACAGCATGAGCATGTTTTTGCCGGTCGGCAGTTCGAACTCGTACCCGTCGGTTATATCGGTAAGCAAGTTGTAATCAAGGTCGTAAACTTCGCCCTCCAAAAGCACCACCGACACGCGCGCATAATCGGAAATTCTTTGAGTAGCTATCGTGCTCGTAAGGCTCTTGTCGGAAACTGTGACCGTAAAGCTGACGTCGTAGACAAGCTTTCTAAACGTCGCCGACATAGAAACGGTACGGACCAAATTCGTGCTGTATCTGTTTTCGTTCAAAAGCCCCGACGCGTCGTCGCCGTTTATCGTAAACGATATGGTTTCGAACCCTTCGGCAGGCGTAACTTCCACCGAGTATCTCAATCCGTGCTCGATGAATATTTCATATTCCTTTGTGCCGTCCGTGTAAACGTAATTGCCGTCTTTATAAACGGCTCTTATATCCGTCGCAACCAAAACGCCGTCCACGCGTTGATAGAAAACGTTGTCGCTTGCGCGGTAATAGTATTGGTTTCCGTCGCCGTCAAACAAAATCGCTTCGGTAATTGCTCCGTTGGGGTGGCTGAACTTAACCTGCATCGCGCCCGTCGTATCGTCGCTCGACTGTCCGAAAGTCAGCTGATAATAATTCCGCTTAAACGTCACCTCGATAAGCTCTATGTCTCCGATAACTCCCGTCGTCACGCCGTCCGCTTCCACAAAGCGGTTAAACCAAATAGTTCCGCCTTTCGACGAGAACACGCCGTCCGTATAGTCGTAATACATGGTCTCGGTGGTTTGTACGCCGTTGACGTAAGTAATACTGACGGAATATAAGTAATAACCGTTGCTTACCGTCGGTTTTACGTCGAAAGAAAAATTGCTGCCGTGCTCGATGCCGGTATAGCGGTTGCCCGAGAGCGTCAGCCCGTCGGTAGAATAGAACGTTCCCGAACTCAAATCGCCGGAAAAGTTGTCGGAAGCGTTTACTATATTAAAGTTGAACCCGTAGCGGTTGATTTCGTAAGCTACTCTTACCCGCAACCTCTCGGTCACGCCGCCGGTTTCCACGCCGTTTACCACAGTACCGTTATAGGTGTACGCCGCTTCGGTAAAGTCGTTGCCCGCGCTGTAATCCATATCGGTTACCAACACGTCGTTGATGTAAAGCCCCGCGATATGATACCCTACGTCCGCTTTCATATTGATATGCAGTTTTGCCCCGTACGGCGCATATTCCGCCACGCCGTCTTCCAAACTCAAAACCGTACTGCCGTTTACGCTCATTTCGTCTACGCTTATCTTAAAGGTATCTTTGGCAAATTTTACGGTGATATCCATATCCCCGACCACGCGCGCGGTATATATTCCGTAAGTGTAATGCCCCGTCGAGGCGTCGTAAGTCAGCGCGCTCCACGCAGCGGAATTGAAAGAAATTTCCTCGCCGTTTATCTTAAACGACTCTATATGGTGATGACCTTTTTCGAGGTCGTTGGACGTGTCCGCTATGACGGTAAACCTGGCGTCCATATTATAATCGAAGCTGCCGCTCTTGGGACTTACGTCGCCGCCTATACCGCCCTCGACCGCTACCGTAACGTTATACTTGATAACTTCGGTAAACACCCTGACTTCCACCGCAGCGCCGTTTGCAAACACGTCGTTTGGTACTCTGAGTCCGAATTTTTCCGTGAGTCCTCTTACCTCGTCTGTAAAGCTCATGCTCACGCCGTAGCCGTCGATAAGTTCCACGGACGTGAGTTTCCTACCGTACGCTGCGGACACGTTGATAACGTTATCGTTCGGAGTATCGGCGTCTACTTTGAGATATTTTGCGCTGACGGTGTACTCGGAATCGCGCTTTTCCCAAATCAAAGAGTAAAGGTCGCCGTCGAACTCCGAAATTTCCAAGTCGGCAACGCCGACCGTAACCGTAACGTCCGCTTTAACGTCGGCAAGCGTCAACGTATATTCCGTCATGTTTATATGCGTTTGAATTGGCGTTACGGTATCTTTTCCGTTTTCCTCCACCGTTAAAGAAGCAATCCGTTTGTTGCCGTCGGTTCTTATCACTATCTCGACAAACGAGTGATAGTCGAAACTTTGCGAGAGCGAATTATTGAGCGTTGCGCCGTTCCAGCCGCCTCCGAATACTTTTACCGCGCCGCTAGACTGTTTATCCAAAACCGTAATTCGGTAGGTT
>CAYVEU010000030.1:0-15882 GCA_964450015.1 uncultured Christensenella sp.
ATACGTATCTTTTGACCTGCCATTTTTCTGTACCTCCTGTAATTTACCTAACGTTCACACTTATCCGCGTGTGTCGAGCTGCCTCTTAATAAAAAGCGTTTCGTCAAACGCCGTTTATCTCAGTTAGTCGCGTAAGTCAAGCTTCGCGTAAGTCCGTGGAAACTATCCGTACAAGCGGTAACCTCCCACATCGTCCCTATGACAGCCTTACTATGATACCATTATTCCGTCAAGGTGTCAAACAATTTTAATAACAAATTTGCGATTTTTTATAAAGAAAATTCAATATTTTTCAAACCAATGCTATTCTAACAAATCAAATACGAAAAAGCAAGCAAAACGACGTAAAAAATCAAAGAACCGCCGTATTTTTACGGCGGCTCTTTTGAAATTATTGAAAAAACTATTTGATATACGCGAATTTTTCCATTTCTCTCCAATTGAACGTCAGCGCGACAAACTCGTCGTTTCTCATATCTTTCCAAACGTTGGTAAATGCGCGCAGTCTATTATCCAAACTCTCGTCTTCGAAATAGCCTACAACCTTAAACGTTTGGCTCTTTCCGGAATCTTCATCGTCATACAGCGTAATTTCTAACGGTTCGCATAAATTTTGCGGCAGTATTCCGTAATATTCCATAGCCATACCGTCGGACCCGTACAAATTCCAACCGTAACCCATCGAACTCCTTAAAATAAAATGCTTTGCCAGCGTATTTTCGGAATCTAAAATTTCTTCCACCTTTTCCATGCCTATCGACAGCTCGTTCATTCTCGCGTAAAGCGAATAATACACCCACTTCGACACTACGACTTCCCCGTCTTTAAGCTTATTGTTCTTACCGAAATACGTCACTTTATAGTCGGAACGCATATCGGAAACGCTCCTCACACTTAAAAGAACATTGTCGTCGCCTATGTCGGCATTGCCGCCTAGGTCCATATACGCCGTTTTTTTGCGCCAATCAAAAAACATGTGACTAGCCCCCGTTGTTATTAAACTCTTGTAACGGTTATAAACACTTTGATTTAATTTTCCGCTCTCTACCAAAGGCAACAAATATTTATCGATATCGTAAGGCGCGCCCCAAAACATATCGCCTACCAGACACGACGTTCCGTTCCTGAATACGCTATCGGAAAACCAAAAATCGGCTTCGTCGCCATCGTATTTGTCCTCGTCAAACGTCAAAAAATTACTATCAATACAGCTAATCGTGCTGGTAAAATTAAAGAGTTTGTTTTTATATTTCTCGCTTAAATCACTGACGGTAACGGAAGTTTTTAATATTTCTCCGTCTTTCGGATGAACGGATAACGAAACTCGATCCTCTGCCGCAAACGCATTTTGAGGAGATTTTCCCAAAGTAAGCCCCAATCCGAGCGACAGCGCGATTGCAGCGACCAATACCGCCGCTATTACGATTATTAACGCATTTCTCTTGCTTTTCGTCATAATACCCTCTCCTCATATTTATGATTTAATACGAAATCCCGTATCTATTTACACCATAACATATTTTACGAAAAAGTCAATACCCAATTTAAAATAACCAATTTAATTGAAAAATTTTAAGATAATCAGCCTTTTACCGACACGGTAACGTTTGCGTACTCGCTTTCAAACGCGTTTTGATACGCGGCAAACGCCGCTTCGGGAACGTATACGCTAATTAACTGCGTGGACGGCAAGGCGTTTTGACCGAGCGTAGGCGGAAGTTCGGACGCAAAGGTTAAAAACCGTAAGCCCGAGCACCCGTAAAACGCGCGCACGCCGACGGTTGAGAGTGTGGACGGCAACGCCACGTCGGATAATTTAACGCAGCCGTAAAACGCCCTGTCGCTTATCTTATTTATATAAGGTATAGAAACGCGCTCCAATTTAACGCAATTTTCAAACGTCGCAAAGGGTATTTCTTCGGTATTTATTTCGGCTTCGCGCAAGTTTACGCAACCCTTGAAAACCCCGTCGCCCAAAGCTGTACCGGCGCACACCGCGATATACTCTATCGCGCTGTTTTCGAACGCGCCGTCGCCTATTTCCGTCACGCTGTCGGGTATCTTCAACGCTACGCCCTTATACTCGGCAAACGCCGCTTTCTCTATCCTCGTCACGCCGCTGCCGGCAAAAGATACCGTCCCGAACATGCCGGCAAACGCATTTTCGCCGATAAACCGCACCGAAGACGGTATCGCGAGCGTTTTTAATTCGGTCGCTTCCGCAAACGCCTGAGCTTCTATCCGTTCGAGCCCCTCGGGCAGCGCCAACGACTTGCCCTTGTAGCCGTAAAACGTTTTAAAACCTATCGCAGTCAAATTGCCGTTCAAATTAACCTCGGCGGCAACGCCGTAAAACGCGCCCTTGCCGATAGTCTTCAAGGAGTCGGGCAAAATTATTTTTTTAAGGCTACTCAAATTTCTGAACGCGTCGTCTACTATATACGAGAGCGCCGACTTCGACAAATCGAGCGTTTCCACCGTATAATCGTCGTACGAATTGTCGCCCACGCTCGAACCGAATAAATAACTTATCGCTTTCGCGTCCGTCGCGTTTTCGCCCAAAAACGCAAGCTTTAAATCTTTTAGCGCAAAACAGTAAGTAAGCGCGAGTTGTCCGACCTCAATAGCGTCGGAAAAGTCCGCCGACAAAATCCCGCTTCTCGCAAACGCACCTTCGCCGACCGTCGCAATTTTCTTACTAAACGTTATCTCTTCGACAAAAGTCAAGCCTTCGAAAACGCGCGGCGGAATATCCGTCATATCGGTTACCGTAATTTTTCGCAAGGTAGCGGGCACGCCTTTTCCGCCGAACACCGCGGCGAATTTCTCGTCGCCGCCCTTGGCTGTTCCCGTAAACGGCAGCTCTATCTCCCTTAACGCGTCCATTCCCGCAAGCGAGTCTATCCTCATGGCTACCAGACTATCGGGAAGATACAGTTTCTCCGTTGCCGTTCCCGAAAACGCCTCCGCGCCTATCGACCTCGTACCGTCGGGTACCGTAACGTCGACCGCAATACCTTTGTATCTTACGAGCCGCAAATTAAGGTCGTCGTAAGTAAACACGTTGCCGTTGTAAGCGTAAACCGTTACGTCGTCAAATTCTCCTATTTCGCCGTCTACGCGGTAATTGACGTTATCTACCAGCTGTACCGATATATTGATTAATTTGTTGCCACCGATACCGATAACTCCGTTTTCTGCGTTGTAGCTGACTTTGAAACAATCCGTGGCAACGCCGTAATAAGTAACTTGCGGCGCCGAAAAACTTCCGTATTTTATCATCTGTTCTTTGACTTCCAACCCGTCGGATACGAACGTCACGGGAGTTATCGCAAGCGTCACGGAAAAATTATAATCGTTATAGTTTTTGCCGTCGGCATTGTAAACCGCCGCATACGCCGACTTGTTGCAAACGGGCACTGCGGACGGGTTCGCCCACCTGACTGCCTCGGCGTTTTCGCCCAGGATAGGATAATCGGACAAAGTTTTATCAGGCGAGTACTCGCCGCCCTCAGCCGTATATACGGGCACGTCGCCGTCTTCGTATTGCGCTTTTCTTATAGTGAGTTTTGCATTGAGCGAATTGACGGTCCTGCCGTCGGCAAGCAGTCGGTAGCTTGTCGGCAAAATCCCAACCGCTTTAAACTCCGCTTTGACGGTATACTCGCCCGCGTCCGTCACGCCGTTGCCGACGTATTCCACGACCACGCCGTCGGGCACGCCGACGACTTCGAGTCCGTGCGCCAGTCCGTCGTAGATCATGTCGTCGAGCTTCGCCCCGTTTTCTTCCGTGACGAATTTCACTCCGCTCATATCGAATATCTTAGGCGTTATCTCAACCGTAAATTTCAATTCCGACGGCAAGGTATAATTTTTTCTAATCAAACGATAATCCTCGCCGCTTTTAAATGACAGGCGGCACCCGACGGTGTAAACGCCCGATTCCTTTACGCCGACCTCGTCGGAAAATTCTCCTTTGTCGTCCGTTGTTTCGTAATAGTAGTTGACGACCGTTTCGGAATTAAAGCGTTCCTCGTCCGCAGCGGATGAAAATTTCAATTTAAAATAGTGCGTCTGCCCGTCGTAGACTTTCGCCTCGGTATAATCAACGCCGTTTTCGTCCACCGCGTCAAACGAGAACCCGACGGGATACGCCGCTTTTTCCACGACCAATAGATAGGACTTGTTTTCGGGTGCGGTATAATTCAGTTTCCAACCGTCGTCCTCGGGCATCGTAAAAATACATGTCACCGTGTAAAATCCCGCGTCGGAGACCGAAACGGTTTCTCCCGACTGACCGTTCACCGCAAAACTTACTTTGATTTCGCCCGCAAACTCGCCGTTCACCCCCGTCGGCAAATCTCCGAACAGCCCCAGTCCTCTACCCGCGCCGTTGTTCCTCGCCACGGTAACGGGGGTGCCGTCGTAAGTAAAATTGCCGACGTCGTTTGCTCCCGACGTCTTCCATACGGTACCGTCAATCAACTGCGCCTTTTGTACGGTAACGGTAATTTGCGTGTTCGGCACGGGTTCGTAATTCGCCGCGTATTCATCGTCCACGGTAAATACCGCCATAGCGTTATATACGCCCGCCCGCTTGAAAGGCTCCGCCGCCGCGTTGAGGGCAAGATATTTTTCTATCGGCATATACTTGCCGTCGGAAGTTTCGACCGTCAATTCTGCGTTCAGTCCAGCAGGCGTCGACACCGTCGGAATATGCGTCTTGCCGTCGTACGTCACGGTTTGGGAAACGAATTGCGAAAAATCGACGTCGAAGACTCTTCTCGTTATCCTCAATCTCGCGTAACGCGTAGGGATACTTTCGTAGTATCTTTCGTCCGCGGAAAACACGGCTTGCGCCTCGTAATCGCCCGCGTCGACCGCGCGGTTATTAATATAAGATACGGTAACGCCGTCGGGCAGTTCGCCCTTTATCTCTATTGATTTTTCCGAGCCGTCGTAGGCGTAACTTGCCGAAAGGAAGTCGATATAGCTCAAATCCAAAAATTTCTTATTTATCGTCAGCGTAGCTTTCTTTGCTGTATACTCGACGTAAAAACCGTCGGGCGGCGTGACTTCCAACTCAATTTCATACACGCCGGGGTCGGTCGCTCCCGTAAAGAGTTCGCCGTTATAATAAAATTCGACTTCCGTGCCCTCGGGTAAATTTCCGGACACGGCTGGCGTCTTGACTCCGCCGTCGTAGTCGTACGAGCCGCCCGTCAATCCGATAGAAATTTTCGCCCCGTTCACAACCGCTATTTTAAAGCGGCATTCGATTGAGCCGCCGGATACGGTAACAAAACTCTCACCCTCTTTTTTAGCGGTTATTTTCGTGCCGTTTAAGCCGAGAACCGTTGCGTCGTCTACCGTGACGAGCAGCTTCCCCGCTCCCTCGACGTCAACGAGATTTTCAACGAATACGCTTGAATTTAAACTTAAATACGCAATATCATGCTTGGGCGTTATCGCGGTCACGCCGCTGCCCGTACAGGAAAAAAGACATATCGAAAAAAGCACTATGAAAAGCATTAACGTAAATTTTCGTTTTTTCATTCTCTCTCCTCGGTATATATTTTAACATTTTTTCATTAAATTCGGCTTAACCAAATAATTCCTTATCCGAACCCGATTTTATCGGGCGGATTTAGAATTGATACCGCGTTAAAGCCCTTGCCAAGCCATTCAAGGCTTGCCTACGGACTTTGCCTTGTCTGAATGAAAATCCGCAACGCTAAAATTGTTCGCACCTTAAATAATCTATTTTGTTATGAATTTTGGCGAAGCTGACGTTCGTTTACAGGCGTATTCCTAGGTAAGATGAGACAAAAGGCGCGCAAAAGAGATATTTAAGGCGAGTTCGGATATGAAATTACTTTGTTCACCAAATAATTCCATATACGCCGTACGCCCGATAAAAGCGCGGGTAAATATGGAATTATTCGGATAAATAATCGTTATTTCATTACCGCCGCCATGAACTTGGCGAACGCTTCTTGTCCTTCGTCCGTATTTTTGAATACCGCCGTGCACTCCAAAATTTTAAAGCACACTTCGTTGACGTATTCTATTACGTTTTGATGAACCGTCTCCGCGTCGAGCCCCGTGCCGTATTTTTCCGCCAACGCCTTTACCGCATGCGCGTGCTTGGACAAAAGTTCGTCGTTTGCGAGCGCGTGGAAATCGACGTATTTTTGGCATAGTACTTTTTCCATCGCCAGTACTTCTTTTTTGAGCCGTCCGGGCAGGATAAACAAGCCCATTGCTTCGATGAGCCCTATACCCTCTTTTTTAATATTATGCATATCCTTTGTCGGGTGGAAAATCCCGTCGGGATGCGCGTCGTCGGTGCGGTTGTTTCTCAAAATCAAATCGAAGCGGTACTCGTCGCCGTTCTTCGTCGCTATCGGCGTAACGGTATTGTGCGGCGCGCCTTCGGAAGTAGACAAAATTCCCACCGACTCGTCGGAATAGCCGCGCCACCTTTCCAAAATCCTGTCGCACGCTCTCAAAACTCTCGCCCTGTCCGTGCCTTGTACCGAAACGACGGAATTGTACCAGTCTTTCGCGCCTACGGTCAGTTCGGGCGAGGAATAGAATACTTTTCTCATATCCGCTTTAAACATAGGCAAAACCTTTGCTCCGCCCTGATAGTGGTCGTGAGAAAGAATGGACCCCCCGACTATCGGCAAATCGGCGTTACTGCCCAAAAAGTAATGCGGATACAAGTCCACGAAATCGGCAAGACGTCTAAACGTCTTGTCGGTGACCGCCATGGGTCTGTGCTCGTCGGAAAATACTATGACATGCTCGTCGTAATACATATAGGGCGAATATTGCATATGCCAGCTTTCGCCCCCCAGCTTTACGGGCACTATCCTTATGGACTGTCTGGCAGGATGCGTCGCCGTCCCGACAAATCCCAAATTTTCCAAACACAGCAAGCACTTGGGATATTTAACTGCGGTGGACTCTTTCTCCGCCGCAACCTGCTTATTGTCCTTCTCCGGCTTGCTTAAATTTATAGTAATACCTATATCGCCCATCTCGCCTTCGGCAACCCACTTGATGTTTTTGGCGATGTCTTCCATCCTTATATACTTGTTGTTTTTGGAAAGATTATAGAGATAATTGGTAGCTTCCTGCGGTCCGCCGTTAGCATAACGAGTGACGTACTCTCTAATCACGAATCCCGCCGAAGGGGTAACCAAACCCATAAGTTTGGTTTCGAATCTCAACTCTCCGCCCTCGTGTATCATCCCGCACGCCAGAGCTCTTTTTATAAGGCAGGAAAGAATCTCGTTCAAATTCTTTTCTTCGCCCGCCTCGGTCGCGGGAGTTTCGTTAAACAGCGCGAGGAGTTGGTTTCTCGCGTAAACGCCGTCTTCCAGCGTCAAGCCGAGATACTTCCTGCCGTAGCTTACGAGCCCTTCGATGTTTTGGGCAATTTCCATCTTGTTATCCATACTTTACCTCTCTTT
This sequence comes from uncultured Christensenella sp., assembly GCA_964450015.1. Classification (GTDB taxonomy): domain Bacteria; phylum Bacillota; class Clostridia; order Christensenellales; family DTU072; genus CAG-1782. Next base: position 7,482 of record CAYVEU010000030.1, read on the forward strand.
TACAAAAAACTTGCTTAGTTGTCTCGAATATGGTATACTCATTCGTATAATTACTATTCGATATATTAATAGTATACCAAAATGGAGATAATTATGGCAAGAGCTTTAAGCAAAGAAAGTTTACTATCCGACGCCGCTTTTCTTAAATCCGCGCAAAACCTGTACGGAACGGACGCGGAAACGGTCGCTGAGCGTTATTCTTCGCTCACCGAAAACCTATCGGGGAAAATTCGCTTTTTCTCAGCAAGCGGCAGAGCCGAACTCATCGGCAACCACACCGACCACAACCACGGGTTCGTAATCGCATCGGCGGTGGATATGGATACGGCGGCGGCGGTAGTCGCAACCGACGATCCGTTTATCGTCATTCACAGCGTAGGGTATCCTGCGTTTACCGTCGAATTAGACGACGATACGGTCGACCCCGAACAATACGGCACGTCCGACGCGCTGTTAAAAGGCGTCCTGAAAGGCTTCCGCGACCGCGGGCGCAAAGTGGGCGGCTTTATAGCGAACACCCACAGCAATATCTTCAAGGGTGCGGGCGTTTCGAGCTCGGCGGCGTTCGAGTTGCTTTTATGCAAAATTTTGAACTCGTTATACAACGACAACAAAATCGACTATAAGGAAATGGCGATAATAAGCCAATACGCCGAAAACGTCTATTTCGGGAAGCCCTCGGGACTCATGGACCAACTGACCGTCGCCCACGGCGGAGTCAGCTTTATGGACTTCAACGACCCGTCTTACCCCGACGCAAAGTCCCTCGACTGGTCGTTCGACGACGTCGGACTTATAATAATAAACTGCGGCGGCGACCACTGCAATTTGACCGACGAATACGCGGCAATACGGCAGGATATGCACGATATAGCGGGCTACTTCGACGAAAAAGTCCTGCGCGACGTGGACGAAAGCGAATTTTACGCCGCGCTGCCCGACTTGAAAAACAAGTTCGACGGCAGAGCCATTTTAAGGGCTATGCACTTTTTCGAAGAAAACAAGCGCGTTCACGAGGCGTACGCCGCGTTGGAAAGAAAAGATAAGGCGGCATTTTTAAGCTTAATATCCGAGAGCGGTATGAGCAGCTACTGTTTGTTGCAAAACTGCTTCCCGAAAGGCGACGCCGCCCAACCCATTCCCCTTGCATTAAACGTTGCAAAACGTTATAAGCACACGCTTGCATACCGCGTGCACGGCGGCGGATTTGCGGGCACGATACTTATTATGACGGACAAAGCAAATTCCGTCGAGTACGTCAATTACGCCGCGAAGATTTTCGGCAAAGAAAACGTCTTCGCCGTTTCCGTCAGAAACCAAGGCGCGACCGAACTTTTTACGGAGGAACGATAAATGCACTGGACGGGTAAAGTCGAGAGCGTAGCATTCACAATATTCAATAAACCCGTTGCGTGGTACGGGATAATTTTAACCTGCGCAATGCTTATCGGCTTGCTTGTCGCCGTTAAACTTGCCAAGCGAATGGACGTAAAAGCCGACGACCTTTTGGAACTCTTCATAATCGCCATACCCTTGGCGGTAATAGGCGCAAGGCTCGGCTTCGTTTTGGCGCATTTCAAAGATTTCTTTTTGGTGGAACACTTCGGCTGGGACAATTTCGTCGATATAATAGCCATTTGGACCGGCGGACTGACCATTATGACGGGCGCGCCGTTCGGCATATTGGGCGGCTTTATCTGGTGCAAATGGCGTAAAGTAGACTTCTTAAAGCTTGCCGATACCGTTATTTGCGTAATGCTCCTGAGTCAGGGACTGGGGCGCTGGGGCAATTTCTTCAACCAAGAACTGTACGGCTTACCGGTAGTCAACGAAGGCGCGCAATTTTTCCCGTATGCGGTATACATTGCCGACCGCGGCGGTTGGTATCAGGCGACTTTCTTCTATGAATTTATCGCCGACCTGATGGGTTTTGCAATCATGCTGTATTTGTCGAAACACCTCTACTGCAAAGGCACGGGCGTCCTGCAATACGGATTTTTCTATTGCACGATACGCTTTATTATGGAATTTTTCCGCGACAGCACCGACATTTTGGGCATCGCGAACACCAATCAAATCGTCTGCGGCATAGTTGCTGGCGCGTGCCTTATCGCGATAATCGTCCTTATCGTCCTAAAAGTCAAGCGCGGCGAAAAAGTATGGTACAGGCACGGTATCCCACCCCAATTTTACGCCGGAGGCGGAGTGAAAAAAGAACTGAAAACGAAGAAATTAAAATAACGGAGAATTATGCGCAATCTTACTTTATTGACCGATTTATACCAGCTCACTATGATGAACGCGTATTTGGAAACGGACAAACACGACACTTTGGCAAATTTCGACGTGTTCTTCCGCCAGCGCGAGCATTTGGAATTCGCCGTGTTCGCGGGTCTCGAACAAGCAATAGACTATATCCGAAACTTACACTTTACCGAAGACGATATAGCCTATTTAAAGAGTTTGAACCTGTTCGGCGACAAATTCTTCGACTGCATCAAAAACTTCAAATTTACGGGCAGTATATCCTCGGTTCGCGAGGGCGAAATAGTCTTCCCCGGCGAGCCGCTCATGACGGTTACCGCCCCGCTTTATCAAGCGCAGCTGGTGGAGACAGCTCTTCTGAATATCCTAAATCATCAAACTCTTATTGCGACCAAAGCAATGAAAATTTGTCAAGAGGCAAAAAATTCCAACGTCATGGAATTCGGGCTCCGTAGAGCCCAAGGACCCGACGCGGGAATTTACGGCGCAAGAGCGGCTATAATCGGTGGCTGTTCGTCTACGAGCAACGTCCTTACCGCCCAAATGTTCGACGTCCCCTGTTCTGGCACGCACGCCCACAGCTGGGTCATGAGCTTCGATACAGAGCTGGAAGCGTTCCGCGAATACGCGCGCATCTACCCAAACAATTGCCTTCTTCTTGTCGACACCTACGACACCTTAAAAAGCGGCGTGCCCAACGCCATAAAAGTTTTCGACGAGATGAAAGCAAAAGGCTTAAAGCCCAAAGGTATCCGTCTTGATTCCGGCGATCTGGCGTACCTAAGCAAGGAAGCGCGCAAAATGCTCGATAAAGCCGGACATACCGAATGTATCATCTGCGCCAGCGGCGATATTGACGAATATATAATCTCGTCGCTCGACGCTCAGGGCGCAAAAATCGACCTCTACGGCATAGGCACGAAACTGATAACCAGTTCCCTAACCCCTGCGCTGGGCGGAGTATATAAGCTATCGTGTCTCCAAGAAAACGGAGAATGGGTACCTAAAATGAAGTTTTCCGACACGGTCGAAAAGATAACCAACCCCGGTATAAAAACCACCTACCGTATCTACGGCGAAGACGGAATGGCAAAAGCCGACCTTATAACCTTGCGCGACGAAACTTTCGACGCGAACTCGCCTCTTACGATATTCCACCCCGTAGACACTTGGAAAAAGACTACGTTTGAAAAATACACTTTGCGCAATTTGATGACAGACGTCTTTGTACGCGGCGAGCTCGTTTATGCCTCGCCCTCCCTAAAAGAAATCGCGGACTATTCGAAATCGCGCCGCGCGGAGTTTTGGGCGGAATACACCCGTCTTTTAAACCCCCACGTTTACAAGGTGGACTTATCCGAAAAGCTCTACAAATTAAAAACAGAGCTTACCTACAAAAACGCGAAATCCGAATAATAATTATTTTCTAGGTATAATTATACAGTTAAAACCCGAAAGCTAAATATCTTTCGGGTTCTTTAAATTCAAGTATTTTAAGAAAGGCGTAGTCGAAAATCGCATCACGCTTTCGCAGTACCTATTTTAATTTCACTTATCGCAACAATCATCGGAAAACAACTTAACATTCAAAGCCGGTACAACCCCTCCGCAATGCCCGTCAACAGGTCCCCCGCCATTTTGTATGCTACCTGTATCATTAACCGTATATACGCATTGCTTGTGCGCCCCGTCCCATAGTTTGGTTGCCGCCACCGGCGAACGCAACCACCAAAATCCAAGCCCGCTATAATTACTATTCACACTAGTCCATGCGCCGTTTGCTCTCGCATAGTCGCTGGTGCTCATTCTCCGTTCGTAACAATATTCGTCATTACCGTTTGTAAAACCATATTCCCTCTCGGTCGCTTCTTTATACGATAATAAAAATATTTTATCATGCGTGTCGTTACAGGCAAACCGGCTTCCGCTATCCCCCGTGCTTGTCGCGCTGTTGTCTACGACGGTTTCCATTATCGATTTTTGTTGAAAACTATTAAATGCCTTTTTGTAAAATTCGCTATTCAGCCACGCCCTTATCTCGCTGCTTTCATAGTTATTAACTTCGTGGTCATATGGGCGATTTGCTATTATGCCGTCACATATTATAGTAGCAATATCGTTATTTTCTTCTAATATACGCCACCTTATTGGTTCTACTTTAAAATAATACGCAACGTCATTCCTTATATTAGAACCGTTGCCAAAACGATACTTTTCACGATCCGAATCATACCAGCACGTATTCGCCACGACTTTTGCGTACTTTGCACCGTCACTCCCGACGTAATAACCGCTTTCATCTATTTTTTCCGACGCCGTAACATCGTCGGCTTTTAAAGTTTGCGGATATTCTCCAAATAGAATATATTTGCCTTCTCTATCCGGCTTTCCGTCTCTATTTACACGAACACCCATATCTAAATCAAACCGTTCTTGTTGCGAATATAAAACCTCTTCTCTTTCTCCTTCACACGCACTCTTTGCCGAATCAGCCTTCTCGATTGGTTCGCTTTTAGATTGTGTATCCTCGGAACTTATTTCTTTTGGGGCTATGCTTACTTTTTCAACTACCGAATCGTCTTCTTCCGTTGCGTTCTCTAATAAAATTTTCCTTAATGTTTGAATCCTACTTTCAATACGCTTTAATTTGTCAAAAATATCCTCTCTTTCGACTTGCAATTCTTGCAGCTCGGCTTCCAACGCCGCTCTTACGCTTTTTTCTGCATCGTTCATCTTTCCCCCCCTGTGAAATAAGTAATTTAAATACTTATAACGATTTAAAATTATATCAAAGTTAAATTTTGATGTAAACCAAATAACTTCAATATTACGTTTTTCATTTAAATTTAACACCAAGGTTCAAAGAACACGATAAATTTACTTGACAGTCGAATTTCGCGTAGTATAATAAAGTTGACAACTTAAAAGAACTGATGTTTTCAGGGCAGGGTGTAATTCCCGATCGGCGGTATAGTCCGCGAGCGCGAAAGCAAGCCGGAGTAAACAGAAGCAAGTGATTTTTTCCGAAAGTAAGCTGTCGCTGTACTGACGTACAGTAAGCGCAACTTTTTGGGAAAGTCCTCAAAATTTTAATTCTTTATCCGCCATTTGCAGTATTAGCATATTAAAGGCGTAGATATTTTTTCATTTTGAGGACGTAAAGCGCTTGGTTATGTTATCTCCGTAAGCGCAGGGCTTGACAAGTTCAAGCCGGGATTTGGTGAAATTCCAAAACCGACAGTATAGTCTGGATAAAAGAAAACGCGTTGGATTTTCGATTTTAATATAAATCGCCGTTTGATACCCGAAAGACATTAAAGTTTCTTTCGGGTGTTGTTTTTTGAAAGCGTATTCGTCGCATAAAACGCTTTCGAATTTATCTAATCTCACGACCGTTGAGCACAAAAAACGCAACGGTTGTAAAGGCGGTCTATATGAATTACGGAAGAACCAAAAAAATCGCTGGTATAGGTATGCTCAGCGCGATGGCGTACGTCGTTACGCTGTTTATTCACTATTTCGGCGTGCCGATAGTCCTCTTTTTAAAATACGACCCGAAAGACGTAATAATCGCAATCGGCGGCTTTATCTACGGACCTATTGCCGCGGCGATAATATCAGTTATCGTTTCATTCGTGGAAATGTTCACCATAAGCTCTACCGGTTGGTGGGGACTTTTAATGAATATCATTCAAAGCTGTTCGTTTGCCTGCACTGCGGCGCTTATTTACAAAAAAATGCGCAATATAAAGGGAGCGATCATCGGACTTATTACGGCTTGGATACTTACTACGGGAGTAATGATACTTTGGAATTATCTTATTACGCCTATCTATATGGGATACCCGCGCGAAGCGGTCGCAAAGCTGCTGTTACCCGCGTTTTTACCCTTTAACCTCGTAAAAGGCGGACTAAACGCCGCGATAACCATACTGTTATACAAGCCGATAGTCACCGCTTTACGCAAGGCGCGGCTTTTGGACACAGGCGACGTATCGTCCGCAAACGACAAAAAAATAAAAATTTACGTCTGGGTAATCGTCGCCGCCGTCTTCGTCATACTTGCGTGCGTGCTGGGTATTTTGGCTTTAAAGCATATAATATAACCGCAAAACAGCGTAGATTTCCTACACGGAAATTGCGACTACGCTATCATTTGCCGAAGTAAATCTTCTTCCCTATCCACGTCCCGACGGCTTGCGGGAGCAAGCGCAACGAAAAAGCAATAAGCTTATTCATAACGCCCGAGGCAAACGTATGCGATAAAACTTGCGAGGTGCATTTTCTGTAAATCGTTTCCGCAACTTTTTCCGCTTTCATTCCATTTTGCTCGACGTTGTGCAAGGCTTTTACCGCGTCGAACATATCCTTGTCGTAGTCGCCGACTATATCGCAGGAATATATTTTCCTCTTATAGGTAAAGCGGGTTTTCGTACCGCCGGGCATAACGGATATTACCTTTACGCCCTTGTCCAAAAGTTCCAATTGCAGGGCGTTGACGAACATATTGAGAGCCGCTTTCGACGAGCTGTAATAGCTGTCGTACGCTATCGGCGTTATCCCTCCGATACTGCTCACCGCGCAAGCCACGCCGCCCGCGTTTCTAAGCAACGGAAGAAGCTCTTGCAATACCTTCATAAAGCCGAATAAATTGACTTCGAAAAGGTACCTGTAATCTTCTTGTCTGACGTGTTCCAAAGGCGCGGCCATGGAAGCCCCCGCCGAATATACGAGAACGGACAATTTGCCGTGATTTTTCGTATACCCTTTTAACGCTTCGTCTAACGCGTCCTTGTCGGACACGTCGCAAAGAATATTGCCGACTCCCGCAACCTTGCACGGAGTTCGGCTCATATTCATAACAGCATAACCCTCGGATATAAATTTTTTTGCGGTAGCTTCCCCTATCCCCGACGAACCGCCGACGATGAAAACTTCTCGGTTATCCATTATTCCAAAACGGTCCTACGCTGAGAGTTGTTATTCTTATCGTATATGCTCAAATTCCCTTCGCTATCCAAGGTCGCAAGCATTATATCCGCGAGCTGTTGTCCTTGGTTTTCTATTTCGGTAAAGAGCCATTTCGTCGTCCTGTTCATGGCGCTCAGGTTGCCGTGCATTATCTTGCCGTCTATTACTACGTTTGCCATTATTTGCGGTTTCGGCACTACTATTTGCATATCTTCGGGAGTAAGCGGTCGCTTTTCCGCCTTTGGAAGAATACTTATAGTCCCGTTGTTTTCCATAATCGCATGTTCGATGTCGGAAATATTAAAATACCCTTGGTATCTAAGCTCTCTTAACAGGTCGTTTACGCTAAGTCTGACGTGCTTTAACCCCTCGTACATAATCTCGCCTTGGTCTATCAAAAGCGTAGGCGTACCTGTAAGCGTACGGCGGAAAAATATCGTCTTTCTGTTTAAAAGCGTCAATAAAAACGCAAAACCTATCAAAATAACCATGCTTATGATTGCGCCCCAAATAGAAATATCGTCGTCTACGCACAGCGCGCCCGCGACGCTGCCTATTGTGATACTCACGATATAATCGAAACTCGTCATTTGGCTTATGTGCTTAACGCCCAGCAAAAACGTCATTACCGACAAAATAAGCAACGCGATTGCCGTCCGCAAAATTATTTCCACGTATAAATTCATAATTAATTACCTCCGTATAGTTTAGGTGCGTACAGAATTGAGTGATTTTTTTCGAAACCGTTTTAATGAATAGCGAGTGTTATCCATTAAAAGAAGTATCGAACTTGTTTAACGCTTAGCGTTTACCCGTGCAGGGACGTAAAGCGCTTGATTATGTCCGCTCCGTCATATTTTTGCCAGTTTTGTCGGCGGTTATACTGCTGTCATAAAATACTTTGATTTTAATATATTAGATAATAATCGATTGCGGAGGGGCGAATGAACTTGATCAAAAAAACCATTATCTTGACGAGAGGAACGGCGGAAGGCTACGTTTCGGTGATACGGGTCGGAAACGACGTCGGCGCGAAAATCGTGGGAACGAACTTTGAAAAAGGCATGCACGCCGGCATCAAAATAGGCAGAGGCGATATTCAGTTCGTCGAGCTTGAGGGAGCAAAGACGGAAATCGCTTTAAACGACGTTTCCTTTCACACGAA
>CAYVEU010000031.1:0-3733 GCA_964450015.1 uncultured Christensenella sp.
TTTCGACGGATAATACCCTTACCGTAGAGGAGGGTAAGTTTATAACCCTCGACCTAAACGGCTTTATACTGAAAAGCTTTATTGGCGTATACGGCAAGTTAACGTTGATTGACAGTAGCAAAAATAAGGCAGACGAGGAAAAGGTCGGGCATCAATATTATATCGGATACGATGGAATGTGGATATTTGTCAACGAGGATTTCGAAAACACTCAAAATTACGAGATAAAAACGCTAAAAGGCGGCGTAATCTGCGGCGTTTACGTCGATGGCGGCGAATTTTTTATGGAAAGCGGCTCGATAGCAGGAAGCGAGGCGGTCCAGGGCGGTGGCGTGCACGTTGAAAGCGGAAGCTTTACAATGAAAGGTGGCGCAATTTGCGGAAACTATGCGATTCGAGGCGGCGGTGGCGTGCACGTTGAAAGCGGAAGCTTCACAATGGAAGGCGGCTCGATTGCCGATAATAATTCGGCGGCAAGTGGTGGCGGCGTGTTCGTTGCCGGCGGAAGCTTTACAATGAAAGGCGGCGCAATTTGCGGAAACTATGCGATTCGAGGCGGCGGTGGCGTGTTCGTTGAAAGCGGAAGCTTCACAATGGAAGGCGGCTCGATTACCAATAATAATTCGGCGGCAAGTGGTGGCGGCGTGTTCGTTCTTGACGAATTCATAATGACGGGCGGCTCGATTACCGCAAATACGGCGGAATACGGCGGCGGAGTATACGTTGATGACAGTTTTACAATGGAAGGCGGCTCTATTTGCGGAAATACGGCGAATTATGGCGGCGGCGTGTTCGTTTGGGGTGATGCTAACGTTTCGGGAGCTGTCAACGTCACCGGCAATCACAGCACGGACGACAGCGATAACAACGTCTATTTGGACGGCAATAGCATAATCACAGTCACGGGTCCGCTCGAAGACAAGGACGGAAACAAGGCGAAAATCGGCGTTTACAATACGGGCGTGGTCACTTCGGGTTACGGCGATAAATGCAACGCGGACGGCAAATTGATTGCGCCTAGCGAGTATTTTATTTCCGACCAAGAGGGATATATTCCCGTTTTGGAAAACAGAGAAGTCAAGTTGGACGAAGGGATTGTGACCGTTCGCATAGGCGACGATATTACGGCGCACACGACAGTCGACGACGCGTTCGAATACGCAAACGGCTTGGAAACGACCGAAAATAACTTTGCCGAAATAAAGCTTCTCGGCAACGTTGCGGCTAGCGCGACCCTTACCGTAGACGAGACTAGCGTTATAACCCTCGACCTCAACGGCTTTATGCTGAGAAACTTTCGGACTATTGACGTATTCGGCAAGTTAACGCTGATTGACAGCAGCGAAAATAAGGCGGACGAGGAAAAGGTTGCGCATCGATATTATATCGACAGATTATCAGGACATTGGGTGTTCGTCGACGAAGATTTTGAAAACACTCAAGGTTACGAGATAAAAACGCTAAAAGGCGGCGTTATTTACGGCGGTTACGTTCAACAGGGCGGCGGCGTTCACGTCGATGGCGGCGAATTTACTATGGAAAGCGGCGTGATAGCAGGAGGTAAAGCGTCCGAAGGCGGCGGTGTGTACGTTTACGACGGCAATTTCTATATGAAAGGCGGCGCTATTTGCGGCAACCATGCGAACAAAGGCGGCGGCGTGTACGTTTACGACGGCAATTTCTATATGAAAGGCGGCGCTATTTGCGGCAACCATGCGAACAAAGGCGGCGGCGTGTACGTTATGGGCAGTACGTTCGAAATGTCGGGCGGCGAGATTAGCGGCAACACGAGCGGCGTGTATTTTATCGGTGTAGAGTTCAAAATCTCGGGCAAGCCTATTATTACAAACAATAAAGGGGCCGTTATCAACAACGTTTATTCTGAGGGTTACGCTAAAATAACCGTTGACGGCACGCTTGAATACGGTGCGACAATCGGTATTAACAGAACCGGCGCGGTTGCTATAGGGTTTACACAAAACGACAAGCCGTCTACGTTCTTTATTCCCGATAGGTCCGAATATAATTGCGTTTACGTCAGCGACGTCAGTAACGGCACGGTCTCTGTCGGTACGCATACGGCGTCGACCGCATGGGCGTACGACGATAATACGCACTGGCACCCTTGCAGTAATAATTGCGGGGAAAAGTACAACGAAGCCAATCACAGCGGGACCGATGACGGAGACGTCACGACTGCGCTTATTTGCGAAGACTGCGGTGGCGTTATGATGGAGGCTATGTTTACGGAAGTCAAGTTTAACGGCGAGACTAGCTATTATCCCACCGTGCAAGCGGCGTTCGACTATGCAAACGGCTTGGCGACGACCGAAAATAAGGTCGCCGAAATCATGCTTCTTACCAATGTTTCGACGGATAATACCCTTACCGTAGAGGAGGGTAAGTTTATAACCCTCGACCTTAACGGCTGTATACTGAAACGCACGGGGAGCGGCTCGGTTATAACCGTCAGCGGCAACTTTACGCTTATCGACGGCAATAAGCAGAAGAAACACTACTATACCGTCAACGCCGGTCTTTGGGTATTTGACGACGAAGCGGACGGCACTGAATTTTTCGGCGGCGTAATTACAGGAGGTTATGATCCCCAACACGGCGGCGGAGCGTACGTTGGCGGCGGCGGAGTGTGCGTTAACCGCGGCAATTTCACAATGGAAAGCGGCAATATTTGCGGCAACGAGGCGCAAAACGCAGGCGGCGGAGTGTACATGTACAGCGGCAGCTTTATTATGCACAACGGCTCAATTTGCGGCAATAGAGCTTATCAGGGCGGCGGCGTACACATAAGCAGCGGCAGCTTTATTATGTACAACGGCTCCATTTCCAAAAATATAGCAGAAGGCTATACGGGCGGAGTGCAGGTTCAAGGCTCGTTTACTATGTATGACGGCTTGATAAGTGAAAATAGAGCCGATACCACCAACGGTGGAGGCTTGTGTGTGTATGGCAGCTTTACTATGAATGGAGGCACAATTACCGGCAACAAGTCTGTACAAAACGGCGGCGGTGTTTTTGTGATGGCAGGTAAGACTGTCAAAATTTCAGGCGCTTCCGTTATTATAGGAAACAAAATGGGCAGTGAAGAAGATAACGTCGCTTTATTTGTCGGTACAACAAGCGAGGCAAAAATCGAGATAACGGGTCCTCTTTATGACGAAGACGGCAATAAGGCGCAAATCGGCGTAAGTAAAAAGACGGCTACGGGTTATAGTGGCGGCGCATTCGCCACAGGCTATACACAAAGCGACGCTCCTTCCCAATACCTTGTCTCGGACAAGCCTGAATATGGCTGCATTTACATCAGAGATGAGGCAAGCGGCACGGTGTATATCGGCGTTCATAACTTTAATAATGCTCCGTGGCAGAGCAATGACGATACCCACTGGCACGAATGTCAAAACGGTTGCGGAAGTACAGCGGACAATGCTTTACATAACTACAATCAAGAGGTTGCAACCGTTACTTATTTAAAAACGTCCGCAACGTGTACGGCAAAAGCGGTTTACTATTTATCTTGCGAGTGCGGCGCGCACGGCGAGGAAACGTTTGAACACGGAAACTTACTCGACCACAATCCTGCCGCTTCCGTAAGAGAAAACGAGGTAGGCGCGACGTGCAGTAAAACGGGTAGCTACGACGAGGTCGTATATTGCGACGACTGCCACAAGGAACTATCCAGAACGCCGAAAACTATTGATAAAATACCGCATAC
>CAYVEU010000031.1:3833-15814 GCA_964450015.1 uncultured Christensenella sp.
ACTGCCACAAGGAACTATCCAGAACGCCGAAAACTATTGATAAAATACCGCATACAGAAGAAGTTGTACCCGCTGTAGCGGCGACCTGCTCGGCTACGGGACTTACCGAGGGTAAGAAGTGTTCCGTATGCGACGAAACTCTGGTTGCGCAAGTAGTAACGGACAAGATTGCGCATACCGAAGAGGTTGTACCCGCTGTAGCTGCGACTTGCTCGGCAACGGGACTTACCGAGGGTAAGAAGTGTTCGGTATGCGGCGAAACTTTGGTTGCGCAAGAGGTAACGGACAAGATAGCACATACCGAAGAGGTTGTACCCGCAGTAGCCGCGACCTGCTCGGCAACGGGACTTACCGAGGGCAAAAAGTGTTCGGTATGCGACGAAACTTTGGTTGCGCAAACAGTAGTTAATGCGTTGGGACACGATTTCGGTACGGAATTTACGGTTGACAAAGAGGCGACCTGCACGGAAAGCGGAATTAAGTCCAAGCACTGCTCAAGATGCGACGAAAGAAGCGAGGTGACGGAAATTGCCGTTATACCGCATTCGCTTACGCACCGTTTGCCTACACCCGCGACCGAAAATATCGTCGGCAATATAGAATACTGGGAATGTAACGAATGTGAAAAGTATTTCGAGGACGAGGACGGAGAGAGAGAAATAGAGGATAAGACGAGCATAGTATTGCCCGTCGTTACCCCGCCCGATAATCCGAATACGCCCGATAATCCCAATCCGCCCGATAATAACGGCGAGGACGGCAACACACCCGATATTACGGACGTCAAAAAACCCAAGAAAGGCTTATCCGGCGGCGCGATAGCGGGGATAGTAATAGGAATTATTCTATTCTTATTACTGGTTGCGTACGTGGTGGGATATTTCGCGTTCTATCGCAAAGGGATACTGAAAGGGAAAGTGTATGACGTGATATATGCTCCGATGAATGCGATATTCGGCAAACCGAGGACGTCGGATTAACGGGGACTTTACGCGACCGAAAACGAAATTAACAATTATTCTTAATGAATTATATCCGTTAGAAACGGCGGATATTTTCATTTTTAGTTTTCGGCTGCTTTTTCGAAACCTTCACCTATCGTACGACAGTACGACTACGATTCGGTTTCGAAAAAAATTTCCCGTTACTTTCCCGTCATATTTCTCATAAAGAGGAATAGTTATATTTCGCCTACGGCGCGTTGAAGATAGAAATTATCCTTAACTGTTAGCCGTTAGGCTAAAAATATAACTGCAAGCTTGCTTGCAATATAACTGTTTGCAACGCAAACAATATAACTTGCGAAGCAAATATAACTGCTTTTAGCCGCTAGGCTGAAAATATAACTCAATATACCTTTGCATTAGCAAAATATCATTTTCTTTCAAGCCGACTCATAAACTATACCTATGAGCGGCTTTTACAATGAAATGGTGATGAGAATGGGACTGTCTGTCGAGCAGACCGTAGGCGTTAAAATAACGGTTTGCGATATGTGCGGAGCGACGGTGGAGGGGCATAACGGATTGTTATCATATACGCCCGATGAGATAGTTTTGCGCATTAAACGAAAAAAACTTATCGTTCGCGGTAAAGATATGCTTATTTTGGAAATAACAAAAGAAGAAGCGTTTATCAAAGGCAGGCTATGTTCTTTCGAGGTGGAAAATGTATGACTGTATCCTCGTAAAATGCGACGCGTCGCTTTGTTTTATCGCAAATCTCTTGTCCGCTAACGGCATTGCCGTCAAAAAAATTGCCAAATCGGATACGGGATGTAAATTCTTTATAAAGAGTTCCGACTACAAGCTGTTTTGCGATTTAATGAATAGACACAATAAGTGCTTTACGGTACTCAGCGACAATTCGAAATCGTTTTTTATAAGGAAAAACGCGCCGAGAATAGGCATATATTTGGGACTCGTCCTCGTAATCGTAGGCATAATTTTTTATTCTTTAAACGTAACGCGGGTGGAAATCGGCGAATTGAAATGGGTAAACAAGGCGGATATTTATTCCGCGGTCACCGAAAAAATAAATCTTCCGTCAAAAAAAACTTCCGTAGACTGCAAAGAAATCGAAAAAGCCGTAATTTCTTTGGACGGAATTTCCTCGGCTTCCGTGTACCTTTTGGGCAATACGCTCGTGGTAAACGTCTACGAAGAATTGGAAAAAGTACCCGTTTTGGACAAGAGCGATTATACCGATATCGTGAGCAATTTCGACGCGATTATAACGAGCGTTATCGTCTATTCGGGGAGTGCGTCGGTAAAAAAAGGCGACACGGTACGGCAAGGACAAACGCTTATTTCGTCGGACATATTGCTGGACGAAGAAAAAGGACTTGTTGCCAAAGAAAAGCCGTTAGGGGAAATCTACGGCAGAGTTTGGATAACCGAAACTAAAACTTTCTATCCATACGTTGTGGAAAAGAAACGTACGGGGAAGACGGAAACGGTCGTAAAATGTTTTTGTCCGCAAAAGGAATACAAGGGCAAATTTTCGCTCTACGACGCCGAGACCGAGGAGTTTTTTCTCAACTCGGTTATTCCGATAAAAATGTATAAAACCACGTATTACGAAGTAGAGGAAATCGAGCGGGAATTTGATTTCGACGGCAATACCGATGGCATAATTAAGGAGGAGACGGAGAAGCTGGAAGAGCGGTTGCCGACGGGTTGTAAAAAGTTGCGGAGCTGGTATGATATAAAAAGACTGGACAAAATTACTTATTTAGCGTTATACTATGAGATAGAAACGAAGATAAACTGATTCAGAGGTAATATGAAAGGAACACAAACACTCGGAGATAAAGGCAGGCTGGCGCTGACGATTACGTCGCTTGTTGCGTATTCCGTGGCGTTGCCGTTTGTAATGGGGCTCATTAACGCAAGCCTGAAAGGGCAGGTTATAATAACGGCGTTTAATGACGTTTACCGCTTTTTCGTTTTGGCGGGACTGATTTTCGGAATGTTGTTTACCGTCGAGGCGTACGTTTATTTAAAGAGAAACGATTTGACTTCCGACTTAAAGCACTTGGGCGTTATTTTGTTATCGGTATCGGTGACCTATCTCTTCTCGGTGGTATTCGGCAATTTTATTTCTCTGTACTCCATGCCGCTTATGCTGTCCGGCTTGCTTATAGCAATGCTTATCGACAAGCGGTTGGCGCTTTTCAGCAACATCATTATCGGCATAACGTTCTTTTTGTGCTTTATTACGATAGACCCCACGCAGAGCGAAACTCAAATGATTGCCGCCATACTTACGCAAGCAGTCAGTTCCAGCCTTATGATAATCTTTATGAAAAAGAACTATACGCGCATGTCGTTTATCGGCAACGCCGTAATAATCGGCATATGCGTCGCCGCCCCCATCGCGATATTGAGCGGGCTTATAAGAAGTGGTTTTTCCTGGGTCGAAGTTTTGACCAACGGCGTTTGGGCGTTTATTTCCATACTTTTGAGTTTGGCGTTGTTCATGGTTATTTTGCCGATTTTGGAAAAGGCGTTCGCGCTGTATTCCGATTTCCGACTGGAAGAAATGTGCTCGCCGGAAGCCAAGCTGATAAAAAGGCTTATCGCCGAAGCGCCGGGGACGTACAACCATTCGCTGGCTGTCGGCAATCTCGCGCAAGCCTGCGCTATAAAAATAGGGATAGAACCCGCGCTCGTTAAGGCGTGTGCGTATTACCATGACGTAGGCAAACTCAAAAATCCGCTTTGCTTTACCGAGAACCAGTCGGGTTACAACCCCCACGACGATTTTATTCCCGAAGTCAGCGTGTATATGATTACCGACCACGCGGCGTACGGCTACGAACTTATCAAGAAGCAAAAACTGCCGACTATCATTGCCGACGTTGCGAGAGAGCACCACGGCACTACTTCCGTACAGTACTTTTTAAACAAGGCAAAGGGTATTACCGACGAACAACTGGAAAGCGAGCAATTTTGTTATCCCGGACCCAAACCTCAAACGAGAGTGGCGGGACTTATTATGATAGTTGACACGGTAGAAGCAGCTACGCGCTCGACCGGCGTCGACCGCGATATGAAAAAATTCCGAGACTTTATTCACAGGCTCGTATTTTCGAAAGTGCAAGCCGACCAGTTCTCCGAGTGTCCGCTTACCTTTAAGGATTTGCAAACGATAGAGGATACTTTGGTGGAAACGATACCGAGTCTTTATCACCAAAGAATCAAATACGACAACAAAAAAGGATAAAGATGTTGAAAATTTACGGCGGCGCTTACGCCGACATCATAGAAAAAATCTACAATAGGGCGGCGTCCGAATTCGGGTTTTTGCCCGAAGACGCCGAGGTCGAAGTGTCTTTTGCCGATTTAGACGAAATTCACGAACTAAACAAGGATACGCGCGGTGTGGACAATCCGACCGACGTTTTGAGCTTTCAAAATATTCCCGATATAAAATTACCGCTTATTGCCGAGGACTATCCGTACGATTTAAATTGCGACGACGGGTCGGTTATGCTTGGCGAGATCTTTATTTGCGAGCAAAAAGCTATCGAACAAGCGGCGGAATACGGACATTCGGCGGAAAGGGAGATAGGGTATCTCTTTTGCCACGGCTTGTTGCATCTCTTGGGCTTCGATCACGAAGAAGAGGACGAAGAAGAGGAAATGACCGCTCTATGCGAAAAAATCACATCCGAAAGCGGTTATACCCGCGATAGCGAAGCCGTTTCCGAAGAAAATATAACCGACGAAGCCGCGGCGGACGGTAAAGACGCCGCCGAAGAGAATAAAGAGTTCAAGTCGGGGTTCGTTGCGGTGCTCGGCAAGCCTAACGCCGGTAAAAGCACGCTTATAAACACGGTAGTCGGCGAAAAGGTCGCTATCGTAAGTTGGAAGCCGCAGACTACGCGCAACAAGATTTTGGGGATTTACAACGAAAAGAATTGTCAAATTATCTTTATCGACACTCCCGGTTTACACAAGCCGAAAAATAAGCTCGGTTCGTACATGATGAAAGCCGCCGGGTCGGCTATGGACGGCGTGGATTGCGTTTTGTATTTAGTGGACTGCGAAAAGGGCTATGACGACAAGGACAAACTTAATATCGAGAGCTACGTCGCCGCAAACAACAAAGTTATCGTTGCGGTAAACAAAGTAGACCACGTCACCAAAGAAAAGGTTTTCGAGATTTTGACAGAATTAAACAAGCTTAAAGGATTGAGCGCCGTAGTTCCCATATCCGCATTAAGGGGCAGGAACATAGAGCCGTTGAAGAGCGAAATAAAAAAGCTGCTTACCGACAATATAAAGTATTACGGAGACGAACAGTATACGGACAAAAACATGCGGTTTATGACCGCGGAAATCATACGTGAAAAGGCGTTGAGGCTACTTGACAAGGAAGTTCCCTACGGTATAGGCGTGGACGTAAGGGAGTACAGAATACGCGATAACGGAATTATCGACATAAACGCCGATATAATTTGCGAAAAGGCGGCGCACAAGCCGATAATTTTGGGCAAAGGCGGGTCGATGATAAAAAAGATAGCGACTTATGCACGTCAAGATTTGGAAACGATGACGGGGAGCAAGATATTTCTGACGCTTTTCGTAAGGGTAAAGAACGATTGGCGCGAGAGCGATTATATAATGCGGGAGTTGGGTTACGACAACAAAGACCCGAATTAGGGGTAGGGCGTGTATATTACGCTTTTTTACGCCCGTAAAAAAATAGAGTAACAATTTACGAATAACCATTTTGTCCGCAAAATTTAAAAGCGGACTTAATTTTAATTTTTTACGGGCTTTTCGAAAAGCCTGCTCTACCGTACAATGTACGGCTACGTTTGTCTTTCCGAAAAAATAAACGCAATCTACCCACCCTATTCAAGTGTATATTACGCTTCTTTACGCCCGTAAAAAATAGAGTAACAATTTACGAATAACCGTTTTGTCCGCAAAATTTAAAAGCGGACTTAATTTTAATTTTTTACGGGCTTTTCGAAAAGCCTGCTCTACCGTACAATGTACGGCTACGTTTGTCTTTCCGAAAAAATAAACGCAATCTACCCACCCTATTCATAGTGTATATTACGCTTCTTTACGCCCGAAATTAAAATATTTTTAAAATCACGAATAAAAAACGTCAAAGCGGACATTCTAATAACGTAACCGTTAAGGCGAATAAAGAATCGTGATTTTCTTATTTCTCCTTAGGGTTATATCGGGAGGAATTATGGCAAAGAAAATCGACGATTTATTATGGAAGACCTTTGAAAAGAGCGGTAATGCAGGATACTATATGTTATACCGAGCACTATCGGACGAGGATACGAGTAGTAAAAGTAATTAATTCTTGCTAACCCCGAATTCCCAAAATACATCGGTTTTTACCGTTGGGAAACTTATGCCGCGCAAATCTTGTATGCGCGGCATTTTTGTGGTACAATAATATCGTTAGTCGTTTACGGTAAAAAATTCCGTATAATCGTCAAAAAGGAGTTCGTTATGAAAAAGAAAATATACGTCGTCTTGTTCGTAATAATAATAGCCGCGTTATGCCTGTCTACGCTGACGGCTTGCGGTGCAAACGGCAACGATTATGCTCCGGGCGGCAGTTCGTCGGATGTATCCGAGGACAAATCCGAAAGCGTAGTAGATAACGTCAACCGCAAAATTTACTACAAGGTTTACGTTGAGCTTACGGGAGGCAATCCTGAAACGATAGGGAGTACGGTAAGGACGCAAACGACGGCAAAGGGCGGTTATGTCGAGTCTTCGAGCGAAACTTTTTCGGAAGGGAGCGCGTCTTATTACAGATATACGGTAAGGATACCGACGAAAAAGCTGGACGAATTTGTGGCGGCTATCGAGGGCGCGGGGAAGCTGGGCAGCAAAAGGATAGAAACCGTCGATATAACAACTGGTTACGTCAACGCCCAAGCGCGCAAGGAAGCGTTGGAGAGCGAACGAGAGGTTTTAAACGAACTCATGCACAGCGACGGTGTTACCGTTGCAGACGTTTTGACTATCAGTCAGCGCATTTCCGAGATCAACGCAAATCTTAATTCTTTGGAAATTCAACTAACCCAATACGACAGTTTGATTGACTTTTCCACGGTGACTATTTATATATCCCAACCCGAAACGGTGTCGGTTGCGGCAATAGTCGTACCTATACTCGTCGCGCTCGTAATAATTGCAGTAATCGTGGGCGTAATAGTTTACAAGAAAGGCAAGAAAATGTTAAAAGCTTTCGATGAGGGAAAGGACGAAGAAAAGGATGAGAAAAAATAAATGGACGTTACGGCGTTGGTGATACGTGGCACGGACTACGGCGAAAAGGATAAAATAATAACCTTGGCAACGGCGGACGGAATAATAACCGCAATAGCCAAAGGCGTACGCAGTCCGAAATCGAAACTGAAAGGCTTCGCCGGAATACTCAATTTCGGCGAGTTTGGGTTATCGGAAGGTAAGAACGGGTATATCCTAAACGGCGCGTCGGTTACGGAGAGCTTCCAAGCGTGTTGGACGGATACCGAGCGTTATGCCTCGGCTATGCTTTGTTTGGAAGTTTACGAAAAGAGCGCAAAAGGCGGGGAGTCGCTTAGTCTCGCAAACCTATTGAGAGCCCTCGGCGAAATAAACTACGGCGAATTTTATCCGCCCGCCACGGCGTTGAGGTACGGCGTAAAATCCGCCGCCGACATGGGACTTGACGTCACGGAAGGAGTTTTTCCGGACGACGTCAGTCGCATTTTTACCACGCTTTTAGACGACGCGGATACCGAGGAACTTTTGCGCGACGTAGGCGTTCACGACGTAAAACGCTGCCTAAAACATCTTGCCCTCGGCTATAAATCCGAACTCAATATAAATCTCACCGTCGCGTACGAGATTTGCAATTTGTAAAATAAGATGCGGCGAGAGTCGTGAAAAAGGGATAAAAATGGACGATTCACTTAAACGATACACCCACCATAAAAACGCGGAGATACCGATAGTTATCGGGGTGTCGGCTCATAGGGATATTAGGGAAGATTGCATTGACGCGGTTAGGGATAAGGTCGCCGCTGCGTTGGATGAGATAAAAGCCCTATGTCCCCATTCGCCCATAGTGATGCTTAACGGTTTGGCGGAAGGCGGAGATCAGCTGTGTGCGGAAGTTGCGCTGGAAAAGGGGATAGAACTGATAGCCGTTTTGCCGACCGAACCGTACGAATACGTCAACGCGAGAGATTTCAGTCCGGAGAGCATGGCGAAATTCGATTACTTGTACGGCAAAGCAAAAACGCGTTTCATGTCGCCGGATATAGAAAAGTTGGAGATTGACGGCAACGAGAGAAATTACAAATTCAGACAGCAAACTATTTTCGTAGCGACGCGCTGTCACGTCCTTTTGGCTTTGTGGGACGGAACCGAATCAACGGGTAAGCGCAGCGAGTGCGGGGCGGGCGCAGCCGTTGATTTCGCAATCAACCATAGATATTATTCGCCAAACGGAACTGAATTTTATTCGGGATACGAGGGGGCGGTTATAAAAATATTTTCGCCGCGTAAAAGCAAAGAGTACGCTCCCGAAAGGAATTTAAAGAAAGAGATCGACATCGAATATTTGACGGCGGCGGACGGAAAGGAAACGCACGACGAAAAGAAAGTCAAAAATAAGCCTATGTTCGGCTTGCCGCGAAAACTTCAAGAAGTTTTGGTACATACCGATATCTATAACAAAGATTATATCGATTATTGCATGCTGCAAGAGAGAAAGTACCGTAAAGTTGCGAAAAAAGGATTGCAAACGCCATTAGAGCAGGATTCTGCCCATTACCTTATAGGCGAGGAAGAATACCGCTGTCAGGAAAATACCGTTGCGCAAAAATTGCACGACTGTCACTGTGTTGCTTCGGCATTGTCTAATATCAGTAAGAAAAGATACCTAAACGGCATAAAAGCGCTGTCTGTTTTGGGGACTTTGCTGTTGCTGGCTTTTATTTTGTACGACCAACTTTCCGCGTTTTGGGCGGTTATTTTAACGGCGGTTGCGTTTGCCGTAATGCTGGGCGGGTACGTTTTTATCAAAGCGGCGGCGAGAACGAAATTCCTTGCCAGATTGAAGTTGAGAAAGAAATTCGACGTTCATGCGAAATTCGTGGAATATCGCGCGTTGTCGGAAACGTTGAGAGTGCAGTATTATTTGACGTCGTACAGTTTGGACGAAGACGTGAGCAAGTATTTTACTTGGTCGCATAAGAACAATATGGCGTGGGTAAGTCAGGGAATAACCGCATTGCTTATCGAACGACAACCCGAGATTTGGAAAAATCCGTCGTACAGAAGCAATATCGTAGGCGACGGCGTGGCGGACGTTGTGGGAAATCAAATGCGTAGGGCGGCGTTCGAAACCGCGCTTTTCGAAAAGTGGATAGGCAAAAACAAGACGGACAAAGAGCGTAAAGGCAACGGTCAAATCGGGTATCATTTAAAAAACGAAAACGCGCAAAAGAAAAAGATTGCGCGGCGAAAAATTATACGAAGCGGAATTTTGTTGATAACTTTGGCGACGTACGTTGCGCTGCTCGTGTTGGAAATAGTGGGGAAAATCGTTCCGTCCTTTGACGTGGACAAAGCCGTATTGGGCGTGTTTACGGGAAGAATGTTAGGAAAGTCGCTTTTGAGTTTGTTTGCGGCGATTGCTTTTTTAGCCTCTTATTATTACGGAAAACTTTCGTTGGAGCAAAACAGAGCCGACTCTCTCAATATGATAAATTTATACGGAGTTGCGTTGGACCGTATCGAGGAAATATCGAAAACGTACGGCGATTTTTGCGCATACGGAAAGCGTAGCGCCGCGTTGGAATCTTTGGCAATACAGCTTGCCCGCGAACAGTTGGTGGAAAACGGCTCTTGGGTGGCGTACAACAGGGACAACGGCATGGACTTGCCGATATAGCCTATTTGAAACGGAAACGAGGTAAAAAATGAAAGAAAAGAAAGTTATAATCGATAGCGTTACATTAAGTCGCGCGCTCGTAAGAATGTCGCACGAAATTATCGAGAAAAACAGGGGTGTGGACGACCTAGTGTTAATCGGTATAAAAACGAGAGGCGTTCCCATGGCAAAACGCATCGCGGAAAACGTAAAGCGAATTGAAGGTTCGGATATAAAAATAGGCTCGGTCGATATAACCTTGTATAGGGATGACTTGTCGGAAATAGGCGAAGCCGCCGCGCTTAACGGTACGGAAATAGATTTCGATATTCGCAATAAAAACGTAATTTTGTGCGACGACGTTTTGTTTACGGGCAGAACCGTACGCGCCGCTATCGACGCGCTGTTGCCTTTCGGAAGACCGAGGTCTATACAGCTTGCCGTTATTATAGACCGCGGGCATAGAGAACTGCCGATACGCGCCGACTACGTAGGAAAGAATATTCCGACGTCTTTAAACGAAACGATAGCCGTCAAGTTCGAAGAAACGGACGGGGAGAATTGCGTTTTGATATGTGAAAAATAAACGGTAATTTAGTTGCCGAATACGGTTTCGTCGAATAAAAATCCGTCTTTATTCATGATTATTCCGTAAGCGGTTTGTTTAACAAGGGTGAATAGCTTCTTTCCGTTTATTCCCACGCAGTTACTTATCGAAAGCAATAGTTTTTCCGCGCAGGAGTGGAACGTGGAAGTTGTGATAAATATTCCTCGGCTGCCGCCTTTTGCGTTTAGCGCCCCGTAAAACTCTCTGACTTCTTTTTCGGTCACTTGTATGTTTTTGCGGCATTTTGCCTGTATCATAATCCGTTCGGTAAATCCAAGTTCTTCAATAGTGTCGATTATTACGTCTATACCGCCGTCGTCGGCGCCGCCGATAACTTCGCAATTAAGCACGTCTCTTCCTGTAAAAATAAAATACTTTTCCAGCAAATTCGCAACGAATTTTTCAAAAAACCGTCCGCCGCAAGAGTATAAACGCTCCAAAAACAGTTTTTCGAAAGCTTCTTCGTCCATCGACAGTTTCGGATAAGTCTTTTTTGTCGCTTGCGAGGCGAGATAATACTTTCCGTCCTCAAAAATTACTTTTTGCGCCGTTACCAGCCCGTTTAATAAATTCCCCGCGAGGGATTTCAAGGCGTTGTCGTCGTCGACGATTTTCGTTTTATCGGTTTGAAAATGTTTTTGAAGAGCCGTATATAAGTCGTGCTTGGTATAAGGTTGTTTTTTTAAAAAATTCAATATTGCGTTTTTGCATTGGTTCTCTTGAACCACTACCGCTTCTTCTTTTGCCAAGGTGTAACAACCGTTTATTACCGTTATTTCGCCGTTTATGTACTTATCGGTCAAGACAGAACCGGCGTAACTTTGAATAGCGTTGCATTTAGAGGAATTGATATAATTGTGTCTTTCGCTATCGGGGAAACCCATAACGTTCAACACGGCATTGATAATCTCAAACCGCGTCGCGGATTTTTTCGAAGAGAGGTAGCTCGAAACTTCCGTTTTAATTGTTTCTTTTTCGTTACTCGTAATCATTAATAGTATTTTCCCGCTATTTCAGAGCTTCCGATAAAGCGTTTTTTATAATAATTTTTCTATTTCGTTTTCCGTATAGATAGTAAATCCCGCGTTTAAGAGTTTTTCCACGGTAACGCCGTTTCCGGAGATTTTGTTTCCGCTGAAAGTTCCGTCGTAAATTATCCCTTTGCCGCAAGAAGGGCTGTTAGCTTTCAATACGCAAAATTTAACGTCGTTTTTAATTGCCACGTCTACGGCAAAATCCGCGCCGAGAGAGTATTCTTTCGTTATATCGCTTCCGTTGGAAGCAAGAACCTTACCGTCGGCTCTTTCGCCGGGGAGGCGGGGAGTGGGGAGTCCGCCGAGCTGTTCGGGACATACGGGAATCAAGATATATTTTTCTTTCAGTTTCGCGAGATTTTCAAGTTTGCAATTGTCGCCTTTATAGCGGCAGTCGTAACCCATAAGGCAGGCGCTAATCAGTATCT
>CAYVEU010000032.1:0-1456 GCA_964450015.1 uncultured Christensenella sp.
AAAAGCGCGTTGCCCGCAACTTTATTGAAAATAAAATCCCCAAGCCCTTTTATCTTGCACAATTTCATATAAAACGGCGGACGGAAACTGTCCATACCCGCAGGGGCGAGCAAAATCAGTTTTTTGACTTTTTCGGGGTGATTTTTACAGAACGCAGTCGTAATTGCGCCGCCCATGGACGTGCCTACAAGATAAAATTTTTCCTCGCCCAAGACGTACTTTGTAATATCGTCGAGCTGCTCGGCAAAAGTTTGCGCCGTGTAATCTTTGTCCACCCTTTCGGAATATCCGCGACCCAGCAAGTCGTACCTTAAAACCTTGTACCCCGCCGCGACGAACGCGTCGAAAAGTTTGTCGTATATATAATACGGCGTAGCGTACCCGTGCGTTAAAACGACGGCTTCTCCCTCGCCTTTTACTTCGTAATGGGTAATTCCGCTCGGCAAATACGCAAATTCGCCCGCAATTTTCGCTCTCGCTTCGTCGTTAAGCTCTTCGCTTTCCTTGTTTTTGACAGCCGCTTTGATTTCTTTATCCGTCATCTTTACTTCCCTCCGTTATAAATTTTCGTAAGCAATTTTTTCGCCACGATTTTTACGTATTTTTCGGCGTTGCGAATGGAATCCTCCACGTCGATTGCAAGTTCGGACAATTCGTATATTCCTTGCAATCCGAGGGCGTCCGCGTTGATTTTCGATATGCGGGAACACCCAACCGCAGCGTACACGGGCAACCCGTATTTTTTCGCCCGTCCGCAAACGCCGGATATCGCCTTGCCGTGCGTCGACTGGTCGTCTATTCTGCCTTCGCCCGTGATTACCGCCGCCGCGCCTTTTAACGTATCTTCGAAGCCAATAACGTCAAGCACCGTTTCTATTCCGCTCTTTATTTCCGCTCCGAGATAGGCAACCAGTCCGCCCGCCAGTCCGCCGGCGGCTCCCGCGCCTTTCATGTCGCCAAGATACACGCCCGTCGCTTTTTCCGTCACCGCAGCGAAATTCTTCATACCGTCTTCCAAAAGTTCGGCGTTTTTCCCGCTCGCGCCTTTTTGCTTGCCGTAAAACTTCGTCGCGCCGAATTCTCCCAGTAACGGGTTGTCTACGTCGGTAAGAACTTTAAATTCGATATTGCCGAAGTTCGATAGGTTTTTCATATCTACGCTTTTTATTTTGATGAGATTTTCCCCGATAGGCACGATTTCTCTGCCGTCGCCGTCTGAAAATTTGCAGCCGAGAGCGCATAACGCGCCGATTCCTGCGTCGTTCGTCGCGCTTCCGCCCACGGAAACGATAACTTCTTCCGCGCCGTTTCTTACAGCTTCCGCTATCGTCTGTCCCGTACCGTAAGTCGTCGTTTTCAACGCGTTGCCCTCTTTATAAGGTATAAGGGTCAAACCGCTCGATTTCGCCATTTCCACAAAAGCCGTCTTGCCGCATACCCCGTACGGAACGGTGAT
>CAYVEU010000032.1:1556-15514 GCA_964450015.1 uncultured Christensenella sp.
ATTTCGCCATTTCCACAAAAGCCGTCTTGCCGCATACCCCGTACGGAACGGTGATTTTCTCAAAAAGCGGATTACTGCTTTCGGCGTACGCATAAGAAAACTTGCCGGAATCCACCACAGCGTCGAGCGTTCCCTCTCCGCCGTCTGCTATTTCGACGGGAATTATTTCCAATTCTTTTGAAACTTCTTTCGCCGTCTCCGCGAATATTTCCCCAATTCTTTTCGACGATAACGACCCCTTAAACGAATCGGATGCGATTACGATTTTCACTTGTCAAACCTCTGAATTTTGTAATTATTGAATTATCGTCTATATATTATCATTTTTTTGGGCGAATTGCAATACGAAGCGGCGTCGCAAGCGGACAAAATCAGATGATTTTTCAGAAACGGAACCGTCGCTTGTCGAAGCAAAGTAACGTTAGTTTTTTGTTTAGACCTATAAAATACTAATTATTTCCACTGCACAAAACTATATTGACAAATCTTTTTTTATAGTTTAGTATTATTATATGTATTTTTACGCGCATACGCGTATGGGGAGGTCGGCAAGTGTTCAGAAAAAAGACGTTACTTGCACTAATTATCACGGCGGTTCTTTTGATAGCCGCACTGGCGGGTTGTACTACAACCGCGCGGTACACCGTTTCTTTCGAATCCAACGGCGGCAGTTACGAACGCCCCATCAGAGTCTACGAAACGGCAACGGAAATGGAACTCCCCACCCCTACGAGAGAGGGCTATAACTTCGACGGCTGGTTCTACGACTCGTCCCTCTCGCAACCCGTAAACGTCAAGACTATCCCCACCGAAGACGTTACTTTTTACGCGCGCTGGTCGAAGAGAAGAGTCAGCGTAACTTTCTACACCGACAATTTCAGTCAAGTCGTTTTCGTCGATTACGGTTCTACCGTTTCCGCCGAGAGCATGCCCGACGTGCCCGTTAAAAACGGCTACGTCGGCAGATGGGACACGTCGTACCTTAACCCCGACGGGCAAAAGGAGAACGTGCGCGTGCCCGCTATCTATACTCTTAACGAATTTTTCGTAAAGTACTTCGTCGACGACGAAATATATTTCGAAAAGACCGCCACCGCGAACACCGCAATCTCCGTGCCGTCCGACCCCCAAAAAGACGACGCGGTATTTTTGGGTTGGTACTCGGACGATAGGTTCACTACCCCCGCCGCCCCGCCGAAAACCATAACGGCGGAAAACGTTTCCCTCTACGCCCGCTTTATGAGTACGGACGGAATGGAAGATTTTCTCACGTTCTCGATAGACGGCGACGAAATTACCGTAACGGGCTTAAAACCGTCCGCACTGGACCAATCTATTATATTAATCCCAGCCGAAATAGACGGCAAAGCGGTTACCGCCGTGGGAAGCGACTCGGAAGCGAACTCGTTTTTATCGGAAAAGCTCGATTACCTCTACGTTCCATCTTCGGTAAAGACGATAAACGCGCGGGCGTTTTTAAATTGTACTTTCAAAGAAATCAAACTGAACGACGGTTTGGAAACGATAGGTGCGGAAGCTTTCGCAAACTGCGCGAGCTTGACTACTATAACCTTGCCCGCAACCGTAAAGACCGTAGGCGAATACGCATTTATGCTGGATACGGAAGAAGAAACCGACGGGCTGTCGCAAATAATTTTCTCGAACGGCTCCCAACTTCAAACCATGGATTACGGCGTATTCTACGGCTTGACTCTCGACGAATTTACTTTGTCGTCATCCGACGACTACCTGTTCGACGTGCTCAGCTTTACGGGTTGCACGATAAAAAACATCTCGACCGAATCTGAAAAATACGCGGTTTACAACGGCGCGGTTTACTCGGCGGACTTTGCCGAACTCTTATATCTTCCCGCCGCATACGAGGGCGCAACGGGAATCAACCCGTCTACGCAAAAAATCGGCGCGCACGCCTTTGAAAAATGCGACTTCCTTACGGAAATAACCGTACCTGCGAGCGTTAAATTTATCGGCGACTACGCGTTTGCGTATTGCTCCAATCTGACGAGCGTAGGCTTCGAACAAAATTCTCTCTTAATAGAAATCGGAAATTACGCTTTTGCATACGGCGGACTGACTGCCGTATCGCTACCCGAAAGTTTGTTTGGCATAGGCGAGTACGCGTTCGGCTTCTCCACGGCGCTGACAACGGTGGAACTTGCGGGCGACGGTTTGGCGGAAATCCCGCAAGGCGCGTTTGAAAATTGCGTATCGTTGCTATCTTTCGGCATTCCCACCGAAGACGGCTCGGAAAAGACGTACACCTTGCCTTCGACCGTACAATTTATACGCGAACGCGCGTTTTTCGGCTGTGAGAATTTGGCTGCTTTCGGTTTTTCCTACTCGGCGGTACTTAAAAACATAGAAAATTACGCGTTTACCGATTGTTTCTCTCTCGGAACGGTCAGTTTGCCGTCAACGACGGAAGAAATAGGCGACTATGCGTTCTCGACCTCGGACAAGACGAGACAAACGTCCGCCGCTCCGGCTATCCCGAGCGCGGTCAAGTCGATAGGCTACCGAGCGTTTGCAAATTCGCAGGTTACTCTCTTTAACCCGTCAAGGAACTTGAACTACTTAGGCGAGGAAGCTTTTATGGACTGCACCGCGCTAAGAAGCTTGAACCTTTCGAGTATATCTTTGACGGAAGTGCCCGCGTATTGCTTCTACGGCTGTACGAAAATATCCGACGTATCCACGTCGTCTACGGTGGAAGTCATCGCCGATTTCGCGTTTTATAACTGCACTTCGCTCCAAAACGTAAAGTTCGGCGACAACACGAACGGAAGTAAAGTTCGCCACGTCGGAGAAAGCGCGTTTGAAAATTGCAAGAGGTTAAATTCCGCCTCGTCGCCCGCCGTCCCCGCCTCTTTGACGTCCGTCGGCAAAAGGGCGTACTTCGGCTGTTCGGCGTTGACGAGCTTCGTCGTTCCGTCCAACTTGGAAGTAGTCGCCGAAGAAGCGTTTGCAAGCTGTACCGCTTTGGAAACCGTCAGTTTTGCCGTCGACTCTATAACTACGACTTTGCAAGAAAGATGCTTTGCCGACTGTACGAATTTGCGTTCGGTCGCTTTGCCGTCCACCCTCGGCACGCGTGAAAACGGCGGCGCGGTCAAAAACCCGTTCATCGGCTGTACCTCGCTTACCGAATTATCGATAAACCACCCCGTGCTCGTCTCCGAAAACGGAGTAATTTACAGGCGCGAGGGCAACGATAACGCCGTTTACCTTTATCCGAGCGGCGGCGTAAAAAACGAAAACTCAACCGAAACCGAATTTGCCGTAGCCCCCGACGTAACCGCGATAGACGATTATGCGTTCTACGGCACGGCGGTAACCGCTTTGACTTTTGCCGTCAATCACGCGGTGGGCAACGTAGAAACGGTGACCTTGACGAAAATAGGCGCTTACGCTTTTGCTTATTCCTCATTGAATAAAGTCGACTTAGGCAAACGCGTGTACGAAATAGACGACCACGCCTTTTTCGGCTGCAACTTGAACAACCTAACGATAAGCGCGGAAATTATAACCTCAAACGCCGCAGGCTACTCCGTGACCAACTCGGACGTAACCTCCAATACGCTCGTCATCGGCGACTACGCGTTCGGCAATACGGATATTCAAACTTTGTCGTTCCCCTCGCGCACGCGTGCGATAGGCGATTATTCTTTTGCGGACTGTTTCAAACTTAAATCCATTACGTTCCCCTCGGGCGACGGAAACTTGACGATAGGCGCGAGCGCGTTCAGAAACGATTCGAGCTTGACGATACTTGCCTTCACAAGCGGCGTAAGGCATATAGGCGACTACGCGTTCGCCGACTGCTACAACGTGGAAATTATCGAATTCGGACACGTCTCCGACGCGGTTTCTTTGGGCGCGTACGCGTTCGCGAGCAACCACTACCTGCGCTCGGTTAGCCTGCCGTACGCTTTGGAAAGCTTAGGCGAAGGCGTGTTCTCCGACTGCACGCAGCTAAACTGCGTTACATTTACAAACGGCGGCGAGTGCCTCTTCGAAATACCGGATTACGCGTTTGTCGGAAGCAAGAATTTACGGGACGTCAGCATACCCGAAAACGTTACAAAAATAGGCGCGCACGCGTTTGAAAGCGGAGCTTTACGGCAAATAACTTTTATCGAATCCGACTCGTCCCAACCTCTTACGATAGGCGACTACGCGTTCTTCGGCGTAAAGGATTTGACGAGCGTCGAGCTCCCCAACAGACTTGCCGAAATAGGCGATCATGCCTTTGCCAACAGCGGTCTTACCGAATTTATCTATGCCGACGACCCGAACGCAAACGGAATAAAAATAGGCGATTACGCGTTCTTCGGCTCCGCGCTTGAAAACGCGCGGCTTACGGCAAGAATATCCGAAGTCGGTATATTCGCATTTGCCGACACCGCAGCCTTAAACGAAGTGGTCGTAACTTCCGATAGACCCGTAACGATTAGCGAGAGCGCGTTCGAAAACAGCTCGATTGCGCGATTGGAAATACCCGTCGATACCGACACGCTCGGAACTATCGGCAAACGCGCGTTTGCAAATACCGCGAATTTGTCCTTGACCGCCGTCTTCGACGCAACCGCGGTTATCGACGACTACGCGTTCTTCCGGTCTAATATCGACTCGGTAAATTTCCCCGAAAACGTAAATCTTACCCTCCGCAAAGGGGCGTTTGCCGAAACCGGCTCGCTGTCGGCGTGCGAAATAAACGCCTCTTCCCTAACGCTCGGTGATTTCGTATTCGAAAACAGCAACGTCTCGAAATTGTCCCTGTCCGGCAATATAAATTACATCGGCGTGGGCGTGGCCGCCAACGCGCAAAAGCTTGCCGAAATAGAAATAAACGACGAAACGGGCAACTATATTTCGACAAACGGTATCCTATACCGCGTTGATGGGGATAAAACGACTCTCTTACAATACCCCGCTGCAAAAGAAGGCGCGGTTTTGGACGTTTCCTCGGACGTAACCGACGTTGCCGACTACGCGTTCTACGGCAACCCCAATTTGACCACGTTGGTTATCCGCGGCGAAAACGAAGTCGAGTGCGGAGAGCACTCGTTCGGCGCGACCAATCCCGCCCTGACGTTGTATACGGCGGAAGCGAGAACCGACGACTTCGCAGACTGGTCGATACCCGTTTCGATTTTGCAAGAGCAGTTAAACGAGCTCGTCGTCAAGTTGAAGATAGGCAACAGCTATTCGGTAATCGGCTACACGGGCACGAGCAGCAATTTGACGATAAACGGGATTATAAACGACTATAAAATAAACTCCGTCGACAAAAACGCGTTTGCAAACAACGCCCGTTTGAAGTCGATAACGATAGGAAAAGGCATAACGGAAATAGGCGAATACGCGTTCTACAACTGCGTAGCGCTGGAAAACTTCACATTCGGCGAAAACGTCTTGACGGTCAAAGCGCACGCGTTCGAAAACTGCCGCAACTTAACCTCCGTTCAATTTGCAAACGGTTTGGCGACCGTCGGCAACTATGCTTTTGCAAACACCGGCTTGCGCGTTGCAAAGTTGCCCGCGTCCCTGACGACGCTCGGCGCGTACTCGTTTGCGTACAACGACGACTTGACGGAAATTTTCTTCCCGCAAAACTCCGCGCTTAGCGAGATTTCGAATAACGCGTTTGCAAACGATATAAAGTTGACGTCTATCTCCTTCCCGTACTCTTTGAACACTTTGGGCAATTACGCGTTCCGCAACTGCGACAGCTTGGCGTATCTGTACTTCAATTCGCCGTCCGCGCCGACTTTGCAAAGCGTCAACGCCTTGGGCGGCACGCCCGACGGTTTGAAGATATTCGTTGACGCGGCGCTTTTGACTACTTACCGCGCCGACCCGTACTGGCGGACTTACGCAACGCAAATGCTGGCGCAAGACGAGATTTCCGAGGAAGCGGGATTCGAAGATTACGTCCTGTCCCTACTTGAAGACGGCAACTACCGACTCGTTTGCTATATGGGTATCGAAAGCAACGTCTTTATAAATACCGACGTAAACGGCAACGGAAAGATTACGGAAATAGGCGAGCAGGCTTTCAACCAATTCGCCGAATATATAACTTTGGACGAGGGAATAGCGACTATCGGCGCCTACGCGTTCACCACCGCGAAATCGCTCAAAGTCGTGTCATTGCCCCTTAGCTTGACGACCGTCGGCGCGCACGCGTTCGAAAACCTTGCCTCGCTGAATACGGTAAATATCAACCCCTATTCGAACCTGAACTCCATAGGCGATTACGCGTTCTACAACTGCACGGGACTGGAAAATATCACGCTTACGAGAAAACTCGCAAATATCGGAAGCTACGCGTTCGGGGGCAAAAGTTCGATGAACTTAACTTCCGTAAATTCCGAAATAGCCGCCGACGTATCCCTGTCGATAGGCGAATACGCTTTCGCGTACAACGATAAACTGTCTACCCTCAAATTCGACTGCGCAATCGCAAATTTAGGCAACGGCGCGTTTATCGGATGCGCGGAATTAGGCTCTCTCTATCTCAACGCAACCGGCGATATCGTTCCCGAAATAGACGTGACCGCGACCGAAGTCTTCCTAGGCTGCGACCGCCTCTCGGTCTTCGTCCCCGACTCGACGAGCGACGCTATTTTGACGAGATACCGCGATAAGTGGAAAAACTCTTTCGACAGAGCGCTCCTATGCGCGTCCAAGAGAATCGCTACCGGTTTAATCGGCGAAGATGATAATTTGATAAATCAAGACGGTTTCGTCATAAGCCCCATAAACGACAGCGGGTCGATTGCCGCCATCGTCAACTACATCGGCAGCGAAACGGAGGTCGTCTTCCCGTCCAGTATCGAGATAGATTCCACCACCTACCGCATAACTCGTTTGGGCAGAGAAAGCAACCAGTCAAACGACCGCACAAACGGAAGAATTATCGGCAATTCGGTTACCCAAATAACCGTTCCGGAATCCATAACCGAAATATCAGGCGACGCTTTCCGCGGCGCGGCAAACCTGCAAAAGGTAGAATTCGAGGCGCTCTCGCGGCTCACGCTCATCGGGCAATACGCGTTTGCCGACTGCACGGCTTTACGGGAAATAACCCTGCCCAAGTCCCTCGTAACGTTAAGTAGGTACGCATTCTATAACTGCGCGTCTTTGACCGATCTCAACTTCGAAACGCCAGAAGACTCTTCGTTGAAAACCAATTTGACGATAGGCGAGCACGCGTTCGAAAACTGCAATAATTTGACCGAAGTGTCGTTGCCGGCATATCTTGCGCACGTATCGGAATACGCATTCTACAATGCAAATTCTCTTGCTTCGGTAAATATCCCCTCCGACGCCATGCTTACGGAAATCGAGCGGTACGCGTTCGGTAAGACCGCATTGCGCGGGCTGTCCGTACCTGCCTCGGTCGCTTCGTTGGGCGATTCCGTCTTCTTCGACTGCAACGATTTGCAGTATGTCCGACTGACCCGCGTTACGGGTTCCGGTTACACGTCGCTTACCGCCGCAAACGCAAACGTCTTCAACGGCGTTTCCAATCCGTTTGTTAAAGTCTACGTTCCCGAGGTTGCATACTCGTCGTACACGGGCGCACGAGGTTGGAGCGAAAAGACAATCGTGCCTGATTTGGCTTTCGAAACGGCCGACGGTACGTTCACTTACCGAGTAAATTCCACCGGCGGAACTACGGTTACGCTGACCGGCTACGTCGGAAGCGCAAAGGAAATGACGGTACCCGCTTCTTTCCACGTTGCGGACAAAACCTACTACGTCACTACCGTAGGTCCGTATTTCGGGAATGCGGAAATAAAGTCCGTAACGTTCGCCCCCACCTATATTACCGTCGTAGACTCCTACGCATTTGCCGAATGTACGGCGCTGGAAACGATAGTCGTTGCGGACTCCGTTCAAATTATAGAAAGATACGCTTTTGCAAACTGCTCGGCGCTTAGAGACGTAACTTTGCCCTCGTCGCTCGGAACGGTATCGCCATTTACTTTCGCAAATTGCAGCTCGCTTGCCGAAATCCGTATCCCTGCCGGCGTTGCGAAAATAGACGACTCGGCGTTTATCAACTGCGCGTCCCTATCCAGACTGGAAATCAACTTTACGCTTGCGGCGTCAATCGGTCGTAACGTATTCACGAATACAAGTTCCAACCTCGTTATCGTCGTGCCCGAAACGAGAAAAGAGGCGTTCCAAAACGAATGGCGCGATTATTCGTCGCTTATCTACGACAAGTCGGACCGCTACGGCGACTTTATCCTTTCGGAAAACGAAACGGGCTTTACCCTTGTGCAATACTCGGGACACGCCGACAGTTTGGACTTGAACGAACTGACTTTCCGCGGAAAAAAGATAACCGCTGTCAACGATAACGCCGTTATCGATAAAAATACACAAATAATTTTCGGAGAAACCGATTCGGAGGAAACAAATGAATAATTTTTATACGGTCGATATTTGCGGCAAGGACGTGGATTTGCCCATAATGCAAATAGGCGAAAATTTGAGCATTGCGTTTTTTAACCTGCACGGCGCGCAAAGTTTAACCGAGCACTGCGCGTATCATTTGGCAAAGAGGATACCCGACGCGGACGTGGTACTCACCGCCGAAAGCAAAGGCTTGCAGCTTGCCCATTGCGTGGCGAGAAATTTGGGGCAAGAGTACTACGCGGTCGCGAGAAAGTCCAAAAAGCTATATATGCAGGACGGTATCGAAAGCGAAGTCAAGTCGATAACCACCGCCGAAGTCCAAAAATTATACTTGTCCGCGCACGACAAAGACCTGTTACGAGGAAAACGGGTAGCAATCGTCGACGACGTCATCTCCACGGGCGGCAGTTTGGACGGACTGGAACAGCTCGTAAAAAAGAGCGGCGGAACAGTCGCTTACCGCGCCTTCGTGCTTGCCGAAGGCCCCGCCGCGGATAGGACCGACGTAATTTACCTCGCAACTATTCCACTCTTTAATTAAAGTGCTTAATTCCGATTACTTTAAATTATACTCGGTATGCTTTCCCGAAGACAGTCGGGCGTGCACCGAGTATATTTTTTCGCACCTTTTAAACCGCTCCCGAAGAGTGGAAATAAAGGAAAACGGCTGCCTCTATTCGGTCGGCTGGCTTGTCGATAAAAAGCTTGTTTTCAACGGCAAAACGCTTACCGTTCCGCATATCGTGGGGCTTTGCACCGCTCCCGAACACCGCTACAAAGGCTATGCCGCAAAATTACTCGGCAAAATGTTCCAAATCTGCTCCGACAGTCCTTTTATTACGCTCTATCCGTTCAGTCATGCGTTTTATGAAAAATTCGGATTTACTACGGTGAGCTTCGACTTTACCCCGCCCGATAATTGCACGGCGCACGACGTCGATACGAAATACGTCAAAAAAATATACGACGGATTTATAAACCGCCTTGATTATTATATAGATAGGACGGACGAAGATTTCGAGTTTTACGACGGCGTATATAAATGCGACGGCGGGAGCTTTTCCGCCGTTTCCGACGGCTTTATATGTCCCGACGGGTATCTTCCCTCCGCTTACGAAAAGACGGACGTAAAGGGCGTTATGGCGCGTATAGTAAACGTCGAAAAAGCGCTGTCGCTTACAAGCGCAACCGCCGATTTTCCATTGACTTTAACGGATAAAAATATCGAAAAAAACAACCTCTCGTTCACATTAAATTGCGGCAGACGCACCCCGTGCGCCGACTTAGGCAAGGAAATTTCGATAAACGACCTGACCGCCGCCGTATTCGGGCAAAATGAAAAGATGAAAGAAATTTTCCCGTTAAAAAACGGACACTTAATCGATAAATATTAAAACGACTAACTTTCTTTTTCGAGCCGCGAAAAAAGAAACAAAAAGCGGGTGTGACTGTTTTAGTGAAAAGGTAATAGTGAATAGTTGCGTATAATAGAGGAGATAAAGGCTTTTATTTTCTTTAACTTTCAAAAATCGGAAACGATTATTTTCGATTTTTGCCCTTGCGGGGTCCGGGTGCGCAAGCCCCTGAAAGCCTATTTTATCCGAAAAAATAATCCCCTTCCTTTATTCAAGAAAAGGGGACTACTTTTCTTCCTTATGAGTCCGACTTCGTCGCAACACTCTCCGTCTACGAATATGCTACGCACATTCTTGGGGTACTCCGAGGTTGCTCCTCTCCCCCTTCCGCGATTTCGCGGTGGGGGTACCCCTTTTTAGATTATGTTAGCACAAAGGCGTTAGCGACTGCGGGTAAATTTCCGCGCGAGCGTTGGTCCGGCGGAGCATCCCGCATTACAATTGGTCGGAAATGAGTTCACATACCATTTCGGCTAACTTAGTCGGGCTCTCAACCGCCACGCCTTCGATTATTAAAGCTTGATTATAGAGCACTTCCGCCAGCGTTTTCAGCTTCTCTTTGTCCTCCGCGTAAAATTTCTTTATTGTTTCGTAAATCTTATGTTGGGCATTTATTTCCAGTACTTTGGTAGCCTTAACGCCCTGTTTGTCGGCATTGGGCATGGAGTTTAGAACTTTTTCCATCTCTATCGTAAGTTCGCCCTCGCTCGTTAAGCACACGGGGTGAGATTTTAGGCGAGAGGATAATTTTACCTTGGCGACCTTTGCTCCGAGAGCCTCTTTTATAAAGTCCGTAACTTCCTTATTCTCTTCGGTTTCGGCAATCGTATCGTCGATACCCAGATCGCCGCCCGCCACCGAACGGAACTCTTTTTCGTTGTAGTTCATCATAAACTTAACGGCAAATTCGTCGATGTTGTCCGTCATGCAAAGTACGTCGAAGCCGCTGTCAAGCACCTTTTCGCACTGGGGCAAGGTCTTTATCCCCTCGACGCTCGAACCCGTAGCGTAGTAGATGTATTTTTGGCTTTCGCTCATCGTATTGACGTATTCCTCTAAGGTTATCAGCTTATCTTCTTTTACGGAATGGAACATGATGAGGTCTTTTAACGTATCTTTATTCGCGCCCCAGTTGTCGTACACGCCGTACTTCAACTGCACGCCGAAAGCCTCGAAAAACTTGATATATTTGTCCCTGTCGTTTTTAAGCAAATTGAGCAGTTCGGACTTTATTTTCTTTTCTATGCCCGAAGCTATTTTTTTAAGCTGGCGGTTGTGCTGAATGGTTTCTCGGGAGATATTGAGCGTAAGCTCGCTGTCAACCAGCCCTTTTACAAACCCGAAATGGTCGGGAATTAAGTCCTTGCAAACGTCGGTAATCAACACGCCGTTGGTGTAGAGCTTCAAGCCCTTTTCGTAACTTTTAGTGTAGTAGTTGTACTGCGGGTGAGCGGGGATAAACAAGAGCGCCTTGTATTCCACCGCGCCTTCCGCCGACGTGTGAACGGTAAGCAGCGGGTCTTCTCCGTCGTAGAAAGTGTTCTTATAAAACTCGTTGTACTCCTCGGCAGTTATTTCGTTGCGGTTCTTGCGCCAAAGCGGCACCATGGAATTGAGCGTTTCCGTCGCCTTGTGCTCCTCTTCCTCGCCGTCCTCTTTTTCGTGGTAATGCGTGGTTTCCATTTTGATAGGATAGCGGATATAGTCGGAATACTTTTTAACCAAATCCTTTATTGTGTACTCCTCCAAAAACTTGCCGTAGTTTTCCTCTTCCTCGTCGTCTTTTAGATAAAGCGTTATCTCCGTGCCGTGACTTGCCTTTTCCGCCTTGCTTATCTCATACCCTTCCGTACCGTTGCTCGACCAAACGTTTGCTTCCCCGCTTCCGTAAGCTTTGGAAACGACCTCGACTCGCTTGGCAACCATAAACGCCGAATAAAACCCCACGCCGAACTGTCCTATAATGTTGACGTCCTCCGCGTTGCCGTTTTCCTTCTTAAATTCAAGCGAACCGCTCCTTGCAATCACGCCCAAATTGTTTTCCAGTTCCTCCGCCGTCATGCCGATACCGTTGTCGCTTATCTTCAACGTGCGCGCGCCCTTGTCAACTTCGATATTGATCTCGAAATCGTCCCTGTTAAGTCCGCTTATCCCGTCGGTCAAACTCTTAAAGTAAAGCTTGTCGATTGCGTCCGAACAGTTGCTGAGCAGCTCTCTTATAAAAATTTCCTTGTGGGTGTAAATGGAATTTATCATCAAATCCAATACCCTTTGCGATTCCGTTTTAAATTGCTTCATATATACCTCCGATTGTTTTAGCACTCTCGCCCTTCGATTGCTAACTATTGTACCACTAGGCAGCGCGCATTGCAAGTATTTTGACAATTTTTTTGTTAATTTTACAACGCTTGCGTTTTTTGAAATCGAAAGGCATAAACTAACGGTATGAAGACTAAGAAAAAGGCGGTCGTTTTGGTTATCGTTTTTGTGATTTTCGCAATAGGCGTGACGTGCCTGACGGGATTTTTGTGTTCGCAACGGCTTTCGATAGACGAATTTACCGTAACCGCCGAGTTAGAATCGGAGCTGAAAATATGCCATATCTCCGATTTGCACGTCCCGTACCAAGGCGTGGATGTAGATAAAATAATAACTGCATGCGAAAAATTATCGCCCGACCTTTTCCTCTTGACGGGGGATATTTTCGACGGAAAAGCGCAAGCGGCGGACTTAGCCGAGGTCGCCGATTTTCTCTTCGAATTGCGAAAACTCGCGCCCGTATACGCGGTCTTGGGCAATCACGAAATAGGCAGTCCTCTCCTTACCGAATATAAAAAGCTTTGCGCCGAAAACGGCGTGGACTTACTTATAAACGAGAGTGCGCCGACAACCGTAAACGGCGTAAAAATTCTCATAACGGGACTAAACGACGGCAACGTATTTTCGCAAAAAAATCTGCCGTCTTACACTTCGGATTTAGAGAAATCAAACCCCGAAATAACCCTGCTTCTCGCCCACCGTCCCGAACTAATCGAAAGCTATTCCGCGGGCAATTTTACCGCAATTTTTACGGGTCACGCTCACGGCGGACAGGCGCGAATTTTTAATAAAGGACTCTACGCTCCCGACCAAGGAACGTTCCCTAAATACACCTCCGGCGAATATGATTATAAAAACACTAAAATGTTTGTAAGTCGCGGTTTGGGTGACGGATATAACAGTTTTAGAATATTTAACTCATATAATCTAAATTTAATTAAAATTTCAAACTGACGTAAATTTTACTTTTCAACTTTCAAAAAGCGGAAACCGCGCTTTTCGCTTTTTGCCCGTGCGGGGTTTGGGTGCGTAAGCCCCAAAAGCTAAGCAAAAGATTAAAGCAAATTTTTTATTAAGAAAAGAAACGCGGACTGCGTTTCTTCCTTATGAGTCGGACTTGCGCGGAATAAAAAATTTATCCGCACAAAGCGTAGCGACTGCGAGTAAATTTCCGCGCAAGCGTTGGTCCGAGCCTACTCTAGCTCAAACGCTCCCGTATACAACTGATAATACTGCCCTTTTTCCTCTATCAGTTTTTCGTGACTGCCGCGTTCTATTATCCTACCGTGGTCCAAAACGATTATTACGTCGGAATTTTTGACGGTAGATAGTCTGTGAGCGATAACGAACACCGTCCTGCCCTTCATAAGGTTATCCATACCCCTTTGGACGATTGCTTCCGTGCGCGTGTCGATACTGCTCGTCGCTTCGTCCAGTATCATAACGGGCGGGTCGGCTACCGCCGCGCGCGCAATGGATAGGAGCTGTCTTTGACCTTGCGAGAGGTTTGCGCCGTTACCGCTGAGCTGAGTTTGGTACCCGTCGGGCAAACGCGTTATAAAATCGTCCGCGCCCGCAAGTCGCGCCGCTGCTATGCAATCCTCGTCCGTTGCGTCGGTTTTGCCGTATCTTATATTGTCCATAACCGTTCCCGTAAACAAATTCGTATCCTGCAAGACTATGCCGAGCGCGCGTCGCAGGTCGCTCTTTTTTATCTTGTTTACGTTTATGCCGTCATAGCGGATTTTGCCGTCGGCTATGTCGTAGAAG
>CAYVEU010000033.1:0-15498 GCA_964450015.1 uncultured Christensenella sp.
TATGTGGAAAGAAGAGTAACGCCGTAAAGCGTTACGTCGTGGGCGGCGTTGCGACGACGGTATCCGCAAACTTGTTACTGTTACCGATTTGCTTCAACGTGTTCAACGGCGTGGCGGTCTATACGGTCGTCGGCAATCTACTTATTTTGCCGCTCGTAACCATCGCGTATTCAATGACGGCGGTGTCCGCATTGTTTGCCGCAATAAGTCCGTCTATGGGATTTTTATATTACTTAGCGCAGTTCCCGATAATTTCCATACACGTTATAGCGCGGTTTATCTATTCCTTGCCGTTTGCCAAACTGTCCGTCGGCGGTATGGGCGCGGCAACCGCTTGCTATCTTTCAGGGATAATTCTTTGCAGTCCGATGTTTAAATTCAACAAAAAGATAAAAATTATTTT
Source organism: uncultured Christensenella sp. (assembly GCA_964450015.1). Lineage (GTDB taxonomy): Bacteria > Bacillota > Clostridia > Christensenellales > DTU072 > CAG-1782. Next base: position 404 of record CAYVEU010000033.1, read on the forward strand.
AGCGGCGGTTTTAACGGTTACGGGAATTTTACTTGCCGTATTTTTGTAAAACGCAATTGTCGAAAAATATGCGCAATTTGCGAAACTGACCGTCGAAAAATATGCACAATTTGCATATTACAATTAGGAATGCGGAATTAGGAATTGCCCGCTTTACGGCGCAAGGATAATGCGAAATGAAAAGAGCTTCCCCTTGGAAAGGTGGAAGGTTTACCAATTACGAGTTGGCGGGAGGGATTGTACTAATCAAAAAGCGGAAACCGCGCTTTTCGCTTTTTGCCCGCGCGGGGTTTGGGTGTGTAAACCCCAAAAGTTAAGTAACAGATTAAAGCAAATTTTTTTTATTAAGAAAAGAAACGCGGACTGCGTTTCTTCCTTATGAGTCGGACTTGCGCGGAATAAAAAATTTATCCGCACAAAGCGTAGCGACTGCGAGTAAATTTCCGCGTAACGAGTGGTCCGGCGAAGCGATTGGTATATTTTTCTTTTCTTTTCACACGATATTTTCAGGAGGAAATTATGAAAACTACCGGAATTGTGAGAAGAATAGACGAATTGGGACGCGTCGTCATACCTAAGGAATTGAGGCGCACGATGCATATTAAAGAGGGCGAGGAAATGGAAGTGTTCGTTGCGCCCGACGATACGCTTGTGTTGAAAAAGTATTCCGCGCTCAAAGCGCTCGGCGATTTTGCAAAGGAATATGCGGATATTTTAAGTAAGCATACGGGCAACAACTGCCTTGTCTGCGACAACGATACGTTCATTGCGTGCGCGGCGGATAAAGCCGTTTACGGCGGAAAGAGGATAAGCAAGGCGCTTGAGAATTTTTTAAGCAAAAGAAGATCGGCGTATTTAAGAGGCGGCGATATGTTCAGTATAGCAAACGAAGGGATAGACTATAAAGACATGGCGATTGCGCCGCTCGTTTATAACGGCGACGTTTTGGGCGGAATAATGCTGCTCGGCAAAACGCCTATGGGCGAGATTAGTCTTAAACTCGTCGAGGTTGCGGCGGGATTTTTAGCTAAGCAATTCGAATAAGCGGTTCAGTCTATGGAAAACGCAGGGAACAAGACCGTAAATCAAGCGGGAAAACGGTCGTTTTTGGCGGGCGCGGGGGTGCTTGCCGTAAGCGTCGTCTTTGCCAAGGTTTTGGGGGCGGCGTACAGGATACCGCTTGCCAACGTAATCGGTGCGGAAGGAATGGGTATCTATCAGTTCGTATATCCGATTTTCGCGCTGCTGCTGACTTTGTCGAGCGGCGCCGTTCCCACGGCTATTTCCATTACCGTCAGCAAATACCTTGCCTGCAACGATACGGCGGGGGCGAAGAGGGCTTTCAATACGGCGTTAAAGTTATGCGTTATAATCGGTTTGACGGGCACGGCTATTTTAATTGCGTTAGCCTATCCGCTGTCGCTGTTGCAGACTAAAAACGCCTTTATCGGTTACGTTGCCATCGCGCCCGCGGTGTTTATAGTGACGGTCATATCCGTGTTCCGAGGTTGGTTTATGGGGCATAAGGATATGGTGCCCAGTTCTATAAGTCAAATTACCGAGGGAATAGTTAAACTAAGCGTAGGAATATTATTAAGCAAAATTCTGTTGCCGCTGGGGATAGGCTGGGCGGTGGCGGGCGCGCTGGTCGGCGTAGTCGCAAGCGAGTTTGTGACGCTTATTATTCTCTTCATTATCTTTTTGAAAAAGGACAAAGAGGGGTTTGTCCGCGTAAAGCTTAAAGACAACAAACCTATCGTTAAGGACTTGTTACGCTTGGCGGCGCCGCTGGTTCTTTGCGGAATGATTTTGCCGCTCAGTCAGTTTGTGGACAGCGTACTGCTCGTCAATCTTTTAAAACTGAACGGTCAGACTATCGAACAGGCGACGGCGAGCTACGGTATTTTCAGCGGAGCGGTCAGTCCGCTTATAAATTTGCCTGTCATGGTGTGCATAACGCTAGGGATTGCGATTACTCCGCAAATGGTCGAGGGGAGAGAAAAGCGCAGTATCGATTTTATTATGGATAAATGCAACGCCGCTACGAAGTTGACGTTTATGTTGGGCGTTCCGTTCGTGTTCATCTTTATATTCATGTCGGAAGGCGTGGTCAGTTTGTTGTTCCCGAATTTGGGCGCGGAAAAGTTACAGCTTGCCGGCAGGCTTTTGAGAATAACCGCGTTGAGCGTTTTGGGTCTCAGCTTGTTTCAGATTTATTCCGCTATGCTACAAGGTTTGGGCAAAACCGTCGTCCCCGTAAAAGTGATGAGTTTCTGCGTGCTGGTCAAAATAATACTGAGTATAATTTTGGTGCCGACGTTGGGAATAATCGGCGCAGGGATAGGCGCGGCGGGCGGTTATATCCTTGCGGGAATAATTATTATGGCGTACTTTTTCAATTACGTTCGAAAAAGCGACGGACTTGCGAAAAACGCTAGCCTAATAACCCTTTGCGGTGTTATAATGGGATTAGTCGTTTTAATGAGCGACAAATTTCAATCCACGAGAGTGGGCGTAATCGTAGTCGGCGCATTGAGTATGCTGATCTACGTTGTCGGGTTGTTTGTGCTAAAAGTGTTTTCTAAAGAAGAGCTTATCAGTATGCCGTTTGGAAAATACCTTGCAAAAATAGACGACAAATTGCGGAACGGATAATTTTAACGCCTTTCAGGCGACCCGCCCGCCCCGAAAGCGGATACAAAGGCAGGGTGTAAAATGAGCGACTTTATCAAGAATTTAAACGGAAGCACAGCGTTCTTTTCGCAGGAGGACTTTTTGTCACGCAAGAGAAACAGTTTCGACAGCGGAATAACGAACGTAATTTTTAACGTTACCGACGCGGACGCGGTTATGAAAAAGGTAGCCGACTATTTCGGCAACGCCGAGACGGAATTTCAAGACGGGTGCGTAACCGTAAAACCGCAGGACCTTTTCGACAAGACGCGCTTTTCCTTTGGGGACTTGGTCGAGATAATTTACCGCTTGCGCGACCCCGACGGCTGTCCGTGGGACAGGGCGCAGACCAACGCGAGCATTAGGGGCAATATTATAGAGGAAGCCTACGAGCTTGTCGAAGCGGTGGACTTAAACGATGAAGCCAAGATGAGAGAGGAGTGCGGCGACGTGGTATTGCAAGGCGTTTTATCGGCGGCTATTGCGGACTCCGACGGACGGTTTACCGTAAACGACGTGATAACCGAGCTATGCCAAAAGCTTATCGGACGGCATACGCACATATTCGGAAAGGACAAGGCGCAAACTGCCGAGGACGCGCTGTATTTTTGGGAGCAGGCTAAAAATAAAGAAAAGCACTACACGTCGGTAAGCGACAAGATAAAGAACGTTCCCGTGACGTTCGGGTCGGTCATGCGCGCGGCGAAAGTGCAAAAAATCATCAAAAAGACGGGCTTCGATTTTCCCGACGTACAGGGCGCGATAGACAAAATTTACGAGGAATTAAACGAGTACTCGGAAGCGGAAGGCATCGATAAAGAAAAGGAAGCGGGAGATATTTTGTTTTCGGTTGTCAATTTGTTGAGGATGGAGCATATAGACCCCGAAGTTGCGCTTACGGGTACCGTAAACCGCTTTATTAAGAGATTTGAGAACGTCATTAAACGCGCAGAGGAGCAGGGGAAAAAGGTAGAAGAACTGACCTTGGACGAGATGGAAGTCTACTATCAGGAAGCTAAAAAATACGAATGATAACCTACAACGGAAGCGACCTTATACTTGCGCCCATAGCGGGGTATTCCGACGTCGGCATGCGGAGTTTGTGTTTTCGTTACGGCGTCGGTTTGTGTTTTACGGAAATGGTGAGCGCAAAGGGTTTGCACTATAATAACGCTAACACCGCCGACCTTTTGACGGTCGGAAATGACGAAAAATATACGGGCGTTCAGTTGTTTGGGAGCGAGCCTGATATTATCGCGGAAGCGGTTGCGAGCGAGAGGCTGAAAAAGTTCCCGATTATCGATATCAATATGGGCTGTCCGGTGCCGAAGATAGTAAACAACGGCGAGGGGAGCGCGTTAATGAGAAAGCCAAAACTTATATACGAGATCGTAAAAGCGGCGGTAGGCGCGGCGGGCGGCAGACCCGTTGCCGCAAAAATTCGGGCGGGGTTTTACAAAGGCTACGAAAACGCGGAAGAGTGCGCGCAGGCTATTGAGAGCGGCGGGGCGGCAATGGTTACCGTTCACGGCAGGACGAGAGAAGATTATTATGCCGGATATGCCGACTATTCGATAATACGCAAGGTAAAAGAGGCGGTCAAAATTCCCGTATGCGGCAACGGCGACGTGACGGACAGAGAAAGTTATTTAAGAATGAAAGAAACGACGGGCGTTGATTACGTTATGGTTGCGCGCGGCGCGATAGGACGTCCGCAGATTTTTGCCGAAATAAGAGGGGAAGGATACGAATATTCTATTAAGGACGCGATAATGGCGCATATTAATTATTTGTCGTTCCTGCCCGAAAGGACGGTGGTAAACTGTATGAAAAAGCAGGTTGCGTACTACGTCAAGGGCTTGCGGGGGCAAAAAAACATAAAAGAAAGGGCATATTCGGCGCAAAATCTCGAACAATTGTATTGTACGATTGACTTAATTGAAGTATAATGATAGAATAAAAAAGCGAAAGCAAAATATTAAAAGGAGTTTTCTAATGAAAGTTTACAATTTTTCGGCGGGTCCGTCTATGTTACCCGAAGAAGCTAAGCTTGCGGTGCAAAGAGATTTTCTCGATTATAACGGAAGCGGTATGAGCGTTACGGAAATGAGTCACCGTTCCAAGTGGTTCGACGATATCCATAACGAGGCTATGGCTCTTATCCGCGAACTTATGAATATCGGCGACGACTATTACGTTTTGTTCTTGCAGGGCGGCGCGTCCACGCAGTTCGAAGCGGTACCGTTGAATTTGCTTAAAAAGGGCAGAGCCGATTATATAGTTACGGGCAACTTTTCCAACAAAGCGTATAAAGAAGCTATTAAATACGGCGATATCGCTTGCGTTGCGAGCAGCAAAGAGGACAATTACACTTATATCCCCGACGTTGACAAGATAAGCTTCCGCGAGGATACCGACTACGTACATATTACGACCAACAATACTATTTTCGGCACGCGCTACACCAAGCTTCCGAAAGTCGACAATTTGGTGGCGGATATGAGCAGCAACATTATGAGCGAAGTCATGGACGTAAATAAGTTCAACCTTATATATGCGGGCGCTCAGAAAAATATCGCTCCTGCGGGACTAACTCTCGTTATCGTCAAAAAGGATTTGGTCGATAACGGCACTCCGCTCCCGTTCTGCCCGACGATGCTCAAATATTCCACGCAGGCAAACGCGGACAGCCTCTATAACACTCCGTGCACGTTTTCAACGTATATGGCAATGCTTACTTTCCGCTGGTTGAAAGGTATCGGCGGCGTTAAGGCTATACAGGAAGTCAACGAAAGAAAGGCAAAGAAACTTTACGACTTTATCGACAATTCCAAACTGTTTACCAACTCCGTCAACCCTCCCGACCGTTCGATAATGAACGTGCCGTTCGTAACTCCTTCCAAGGATATGGACGCAAAGTTTATAAAAGAAGCCGCGGAGAACGGACTCGTTACCCTAAAAGGACACAAGTTGGTCGGAGGTATGCGCGCAAGTATTTACAACGCTATGCCCGAAGAGGGCGTCGACGCATTGATTGCGTTTATGAAAAAATTCGAAATGGAGAACAAATAATATGTACGATATCTTATGCTTGAACAAAATCAGTCCCGTAATCAATAAAGTATTCACCGATAAATATTCGGTAAGCGACGTATGCGAAAACCCCGACGCCATAATGCTAAGAAGCTTTAACATGGCGGAGTACGCAGTGGGCGACAGACTCGTTGCGATAGGCAGAGCCGGCGCGGGCGTAAACAATATCCCCGTCGACCAAATGTCCGAAAAAGGAATTGTCGTGTTTAATACCCCCGGTGCAAATGCCAATGCGGTCAAAGAGCTCGTTATTTGCGCAATGTTGATTGCTTCCCGTAACGTAATCAGCGGCAGTAGATGGGTAAACTCTTTGGCAAACGACGAGACCGTCGCAAAGGAGGACATCGCAAAGACAGCGGAAAAGGGCAAGGGGACTTTTGCAGGACACGAAATCTTAGGAAAGACCCTCGGCGTAATAGGCTTGGGCGCGATAGGCGTTTTAGTCGCTAACGCGTGCGTAGGGTTGGGAATGAAAGTCGTAGGTTACGACCCGTATATTACCGACGTATCCAAGGGCTGCTTGAATCAAGCCGTGGAAATCGTCACGGACGTAGACGACATATACGCAAGAAGCGACATTATAACATTGCACGTTCCGCTTTTGGACAGCACCAAAGGCAAGATAAACGCGGAGAGTATTGCGAAGATGAAAGACGGAGTTATCATTATTAATTTCAGCCGCGGCTCGCTTGCAAACGTTGCGGACGTCAAAGAAGCTATCTTGAACAAGAAGATAGCAAAGTACGTCGTTGACTTCCCGGAAGCCGACGTGTTAAACACAAAAGGCATCGTAGTTTTCCCTCACCTGGGAGCGTCCACGGAAGAAGCGGAAGATAATTGCGCCGAAAGAGCGGCAAAAGAGTTGGTCGCATACATAGAAGAGGGCAAAATAATCAACAGCGTAAACTACCCCAACTGCGCAAAGCCCCGTACCGGCGCGGTGCGTACCTGCGTATTGTTCAAGGCGGAAGCCAAGGGCAATATCGACGCGCTCGAATACAGCAAGCAAGTAGCTGTTCGCGGAAACTACGGCTATGCCGTCATCGACGCCGACGACGCGGTAGACGTGAGCGCAATAGAGGGCGTATTAAAGGTCAGAGTAATCAAATAACTTTAAGCGTAAATTAAACAAGTTGCAAAAAAGGGGCTGCCGCATTAAGCGATAGCCCCTATATTTTTAGTAAAAAGAATTATTCCTCGTCGGGTTTTTGCCCGTCGTGGGGGAGCCATTTGCATTCGGTTAATTCCATATCGGTAAACAAGGCTTTGAAAGACGAATTTTCGGGGCTGCAAGCGTATATTCCGAATCGAACCGTGTCGCCGACGTTAAACATGTGGCAAATTCTCATTTGCTTAAAGTTTTTGCCGTCAACGGAATTTTCGATGCAAAAATCGCTTTCTCGGCGGCTTAAACGAAAATACGTATATTTTATCGAAGCGTCGATATCGACGGTCGCCCAGTCGGAGTAGCCGTTGTTCGTAACTACGCTTCCCAGTCTTTGGACGTTATCGTTTTCGTACTCAATGGAAGCTTTCAGCCAGTTTTTGCTGTCAAGATACATCACTATTCCGCTTTGGTCGAAGCGGACTTTGGAATCGAATTCGGTTTTAACGACGAACGAAAAGTACTTTTCGGCCGTTTCCATTTGCAAAACGGGCGCGTTGTCGTTGCGGAAACGGTAGTAGGTCCTTTGCCATAAATCGGTAAACGGTTCGGTAACGATTTCTACTTGATTTTCCGTTAGGTTATATTCTTTGGGCGGTCTTGTCCATATTAACGACTTAGTATCGATTTTCATTGCGGCATAATCTCCGACGAGTTTGATTATTGATAAGATAACATATTTTCGGTCGATAATCAATAGATACCGAATAACAGGAGCGGATAGAATTAAGTGATTTTTTTCGAAACCGAACCGTCACTGTACTTCGTCGCAACACTCTCCGTCTACAAAAATGCTACGCACATTCGCGGTAACTTGCGAGGTTGCTCCTCTTTCCCACCGCGACAAGCACGGCGGGGATACCCCTATTACAGTAGGTGAAGGCTTCGGACCCCGAATTTTGCTCAAAATATCCATTTTTAACGTTAAAGCAATATAGATAAAATAGAAGTACTAACCGATTTAACGCTTAGAGTACCTTCATTCGGGGACGTAAAGCGCTTGATTATTTACACTCCTCGGGAACGTATTTTAATTGAAAAATTTCAGCTCGCGTATATGTATTGCTTTTGCGTTTATTGCGATATCGAAATTGCCGTCCGCGTCGGGTTCCAACGTTACGGCAAGGCTGTCGTCTATCAATTCGAAATAGGATTGCAGGAGTTTTGCGAGGTCGGTTTTTAACAGTTCCAATCCGCCGTCGGGGATATTGAGCTCGCCGAAGAGGAGTTTTTTTAAGCGGTTTAAGTCGTCGGGTTTTCTCATTATTTGAAGATGCGTTTTAGTTTGCCGAAAACGCCGCGGTAGGGGTTGAGGTAGTCGTATATTTTTTTGTCGTTGCCAGCGATATAATCGGCGATAAGTCCGTAGCTGTAACTTACCGGCGACTTTTTGTCCGTCATATCGGCGAGTCCGTAGACGTTTATAAAATCGTCCTCGGGAACGACGCCGTACAGCGGAAGCTTTACTGCGCCCGCTATCTCTTTTGCGTCGAGCATAACTTTGTCGATAACGAAATCGCCTCTTATACGGTTTATGATAAGTCCTTGCTTTTCAAATCCCAAAGCGGAGAGTATTCTACCCGTTTTATAGCCGTCACGGATACTGGATAGGTGCGGAGTCGCGACGATAATAGACTCTTCCGCGCCGCCTGCCGCGCGTAAAAAGCTGTCTTCTACTCCTGCGGGGCTGTCTATAATTACGTAATCGAAATTTGCGGCAAGCTGAATACAAATATCGATAAAACTTTCGGGCGTGACGAACGCCGAACATGCCGTAAGCGATGGGATTAAGTACAAATTGTCGCACAATTTTATAAGACACTGGGTAACGGTCGCGTGTCCGCGTGCCAAATCGCCGATGTCGTACAAAATTTTGTCTTCGGCGTGCATAATCACGTCGAGATTGTTCAGTCCTATATCGCCGTCGATAAGAACGGTTGAGAAACCTTTGGCGGCAAGCGCCTGACCGATATTCGCAACCGCAGTGGTTTTTCCCACGCCGCCTTTGCCGCTTGTAACAATAATTCTTCTGCCCATAGCGTAGATTATAACTTTTTTGACGGGCGAAAAATCGGTAATAATGCGGTAAACGAGAGAAAAATAAAACAGGCGTTTAATATGCGGTCGGCGAGCGTGGTCGCGAATAAAGGTTATTCGGTATAAAATTCGCTTTAATTCCGTATATTTATACGAAATGATAATTTTGGGGGAATTTTCCGACAAGGCGGCGGTAAAACTTGTGTTAGCCTTAGCGTTATGGTACAATTGTTATAAAGCAAAATTAACCGATTGGCGGAGGGTGCATTGAAAGGGTTTGCAAAACGTTCGGCGTTTTTCTTAATCGTATTGGTTATTTGTCTGTCAACAGGCTTAACCGGTTGTTTCTTTTTTCAAGATTACGATTCCGAGAACTTAAACTATCTCGCGGATATGCTTGCGGTTGCGTTAATGGGCAACGACGCGATTTCGTGGAACGTGTTTTCCGTAACGCCCAATACTTCCTACGGGTACGAAAAGAGCGGAGAATATTCTTGGTATTCGTATACGACCGCGACGCAGGCCGATATGGATGACAGCTACGGCGTATTCAAATCGTTTGACGACGAGCTGAAAAAAATCAACGTAAAAAATCTCAGCGAAGCGGACGCCGTAACTTACAGGAATTTGCAATACACTGTGACGAGTTACAAAAACTATTACGGCTCGCAATACGCGTTGGATTTCGTTTTAATCGGCGGCGACTATATAAGTTCTTTCGGTGGGTACGTTGCGGAGTTTACTTCGTCGGTGGAAAATTACGCTTTCCGTAAGGAAAACGACGTCAAGAACTTGCTCACGATAACGGAGTCTGCCAAGGACGCGTTTAAAACGTATCTCGACTTTGCTTCCGACCGTATAGAAGCGGGGTATCCGCTTTACGACAAGACGATAGAGGCAATGCAGAAATATCTGACGGAAATAACCGAATTGGGCGACGATTATTATCTATTCGAATTTATCGACAACAAGATAGACAAAGCGGAGTTTTTATCCGACGCGCAAAAAGCTGCGTACAAAAGTCAATACAAAGCGGCGTTGACGGACAGTTTTATGGCGGGCGTTGCCGAATTAAACGGCGGACTCGACAGATACAAAGGCTACGTTAAGGAGTTTGACAGGAGCTATCTCGCCGCTTACGGCGAGGCGGGGCAAGCCTATTACCAATGGAGTTTCGAGCACAAGACCGGAAATTTCAACGCGAATATACAATCGGTCGCAGCGGAATTGACTGCCGAATATCTATCGCTTGCGGACGAAGTTGACGAGGTTTTGGAATACGTCGAGAGCGCGGAAGAAACGGACAAGGCGCTTTACGACGAATTTAACGCATATATGGACGGCAGTAAGAAGATACTCGATTTGGACACGCCCGAAAAGATGCTTGCGTACCTGAAAACCGCGGCAAAGGACATCGTGCCCGACTTGGCAACCGAGCCGAATATAGCGGTCAAGTATATGGACGATACGGTGGCGAAAATATCCAACGCCTCGGCGTACTATCTTTTGTCGCCGCTCGACGAAAACAACAGCGCCGAGAACATTACCATTAACGGGTATTATTACGACAACAACCCCGAAGAAGTTTTATTGTTGACGCTGGGACACGAAGGGTATCCGGGGCATTTGTATCAACACGTCAAGACGAAAGAGCAGGGCGCCGGCTTACTGACGGTCATCAGCCGCGCTTCGGCGTTCAGCGAGGGGTGGGCGGTGTACGTCGAACTTGCGCTTCTCGACCATATTGCCGCGACTGCCGACAGCGAGGCGTTGCAGCTTTTCTGTTATTATTATTCGGCTAACGTCAGGATGGGGTACTATGCGGCGGTAATAAACGATATATGGATAAACTATTACGGCTATACCGTGGACGACCTTATGCAAGACGAGTCGGACAAAGACGGTGCAATTGCGATAATCGGCAGTTTGATGGAACTTCCGACGACGTACGTTTCTTACGGCTACGGCGTATACGCAATAAACGGCGAGCATGAGAGAGCAAAAAAAGCGCTGGGCAAGGCGTATGACGAAGCGGAACTAAACAGTTGCCTGCTTTCCGAAGGTTATATAACTTTGGCGAGGGCGAAAGAGATCGTAGATAATTATATCCGCGGATAATCATGTTGCAAAATAATTGCCCGTCGGGGCACACCGACTGAATCGGTAAGAGCGCATTCGAATGCGCTCTTTCTTTTGTGGGTAAAGCTTTGGTGGAATCGCTCCAATCCTCCCATGTTGGAAAAATGGTCGCCAAAATTATTGTAACGAGTCTGAAAATATGATATAATCTTAAATATTGTCGATTTTTGGCGAAGGACGAAATCGGAGAGTACTGTAACGGATAAAAAATCATTTGAAGAAAAAAGGAGGGAATCATATGGTAGGCGAGAAGAGTTTGCGGGAAAAGCTGGACGAAAGCAGGATAATTATCGTCAACGGGTACGTCGATAAAGAACAGGCTTCGGATATTATCTTTAAACTTTTGACGTTCAGCGCAATAAGCGAAAAAGAAGATATTCAGTTGTTTATCGGCTCGGAGGGCGGCAGTTATCTCGATATGTTAGCGATTTACGACACGATGCAATCTATTCCCAATAAGATAAGCGGCACTTGCGTAGGGATGGCGGACGGTTATGCGACGCTTATTTTGGCGAGTTGCACAAAGGGCAAAAGATACGCGTTAAAGCACGCGGAAATTTCTTTCGAACAGCCTTACGGCTCGTTGCAAGAGGGTCCCAATCAACAAACGGAAATTGCAATCGAAGCCAAAGAAGTCGCGACCGAAAGAAAGATATTCGAAGAGTTGATGGCGAAAGTTACGTCGCAGGACGTGGCGAAAATTCATGGCGATTGCGAAGTCGGAGTGTCGTTCTCGGCGGAACAGGCGTTGGAATACGGCATAATCGACGGAATACTCGGATAAGGGAGGTATAAGGTGGATAAACCCAGAATAATTTTACTTAACGGCGCGGTAAACGGCGCGTCCGCAATGAGCGTTATAATGCAGCTTTTGGCGTTTGAACAGGAAGACGATAAAAAAGAGATAAGTCTTTATATCAATTCAAACGGCGGCAGTATTTTGTACGGCTTGGCGATATACGATACGATTAAGCACATAAAAGCCCCCGTTTCCACTGTGTGCTACGGCATGGCGGCGTCGATGGGCGCGTTTTTGTTGTCTTGCGGCGTCAAGGGACGGAGATTTGCGTTGCCGCACAGCCGAATACTTATTCACCAACCGTTGATCTACGCGGGGCAGGGCTCGCACAGGAATCAAACCGCAATGCAAAGATTGGCGGACAGCATTTTGGAATCCCGAGAGGAATTGGAGAAAATCTTGGCGGAAAACATAGGCAAACCGATAGAAACTATCCATGCCGATTGCGAAAGGGACAACTGGATGAGCGCCGAAGAAGCCGTAAGCTACGGTATAATAGACAAGATAGTAAATAAATAACGAGAGGTAAGAATATGGTTTGGGGGATTATTATCGGATTGGCAGTAATGGCGGCCGCGTATTGTCTTTCGATGTTTGCATATTTTGCGGCAAGAAAAAAATGGTCCAGCGCTAAGTATTCGGTGGAAATTATTACCGTTTTAGTTGCGTATGTTTTGAGTATGGGCGCCAAAATAGCGGTTATCATCGCGACCGCGCCGCATACTTTCAGCGCGGGTTTTGCGACGATTATCTACTCCATTTATTCGGGCCTCGGAGGACTGGCTTTCGAAGGGTTGGAGTCGTTGAGCGAAATAGACAGCGCGGTTATTCAATGTCTGTATACCGGTACGTCGTTGTACGCAGGACTCATGTTCGTCAGCGTTTTCACGGCAAAAGCAAGCTACGAGATATACAGTTGGTTGCAACTGTGCTTTTTGAGAATAAGGCTAAAACACACCGATAAAATCGACGTGTATTTGTTTACTGCGGTTACCGAAGACGCTGTTTTGTTGGCAAACAGTATTTGCGAACAGGAACAATATTCCAAGGATACAAAGTCCGGCACAGGAAAAGCGAGAAAGTGTAAAATTATCTTTTCGGGCGATTCTCTCGACTCTTTCGACAGGTCCGACCGTTTGCACCGCGATATTATGGCAAACGGGTATCTTTATTGGTCGTATTCCAAGAAAAACGACGACGAGCACGCGCCGTCGATATTGAAGCGGTTGGGGTTATATATAGATAACAATCCGTGCAATGAGGCGAGCGCCAAATCAAAACAAAGCAGGGTGCATATTTTTTCGTTGGGGAAAAACGAAAGATTGAGCGGTTTGGAAGCGGAGAACGCGACGGAAGTTTTCGAAGAAATAAAAGCGATGACCGAAGAGGAGTTGTCGAAAAAGAATAAATACAGGAATACGCAGGTCGATTTTTATATCTTGACGGATAACGACGTCAACTACGAGTACTACGAGAACACGCTTGAAAAAATCATCCGCGACGTATTTGACGAAACGGGGTTCATGAGCGACGCCGCCGAAAAGGAGAAAGCGGAAGCGATTGCGAAGTACAAATTGCGCTTTCAATTGCATATCATCAACGAAGCGTTGATTGCCGGAAAGTGTTTGGCAAACGAAAGAGTGAGAGTGTTGCGGGAAAAAGTTTACGAGAATAAGAGTCTATTGCTCGCGGACAACACCCCCAATGCAGACAAGACGTTCAGGGCGTTTATACTCGGTTTCGGCGGCAACGGGCGGGAAGCGATGAAGACGTTGTTTATGGATACGGCGCACGTCGACGATGGCGGCGAACCGTCGCAGTTTATAGCCGACGTGTACGACCTGAAAGCGGACCAAAAAGCGGGACTGTTTGCGAGTACGCACCCGCTGTTTATATGTGAGAACTGTCCCGATATAGAACCGATAAAAGAAGAGTCCGTATTCGGCAAATACGACAGGTTCGAAAGTATTTACAAGCCGATTATACAACAAGGCAGGCAAAACGGCGGGAAAATTCAAACTTTCGACGACGTTAAAAGATATATGAAATTCCCTATATTGGGGTTCCACTGCGTTTCGTGTTTCGATTTGTCGTTTATGGCGTATTTGGACAGACAAAGCGGCGAAGAAACCAAATACAGCAACAAAACGCAATACAACGCTTTCGTTATCGCCTTGGGTGACGACGAACTCAATATTTCGATGGCAAATTCGTTGATAGACGACTTAAAGCACGAGTTGTTGACATCCGACAACGCTACGGGAGTATATCCGCAAACCGTATATATAAATATCAGAGACGAAAAGAATTACGATAGAATAAATTGGACGGAAGCCGACGCACGGAATTTTCCGAGTTTGAACGTTATAAGGTTCGGCAGCAGAAAGATTATTTACAGTTACGAATATATCGTCGACGATACGGAAGATATGAAATACAATTACGGATATAACGAAATCAGCGGTTCGGCTACTAAGATATACGAGGATATAGACGCCGATTTGTCGAAAAACCTTGCCGCCGACTATCGGCAAAAGGTCGCGGAATTAAGCAGAAAATTCGACGTTGATCCTGCTTCGCTGAGAAAAGACTGGCTGAAAGTCGGTATGTTTTTAAAAGAGTCGAACGCAGCCGCTTGTCGATTCGGCGCTTACGTAGAGGAAGGCTTAAAGAGCGAACACGGTCCGCTCAGCGCAAAACTGTTGGCAAATTATGCGGAGCTGGAACACAATCGCTGGAATAGATTTTATATGGCAAACGGCTGGATATACGCGTCTTACGACTCGACGGTAAAAGCGTACCGAAGACGAATAAAAGAACACACTTGTATTTGTCCGTTCGACTCGCTGTCGCTCGGCGATAAAAAGTACGATTTCGTAAATATAGCAATAAGGTATAAGGACTAAAACCTTGACGAGCACGGTAAACGCCGTGCTCTTTTTTTGTCGGGACGGTTTTGCGTGTAGGAATTTATCTCCGTTTGCGCACGCCCAACGGGCTCTTGGGAATATTCGGTAAAAATTTATCGATAAAAATTTATCGTTATACTTGACATAGGTTTTAGGGTCGGGTAAAATAATTATATAACAAGTTGACAAAGAAGCAAACCGCCAACTTAGGGAGTGAAATTGAGGCGTAAGGAAATATCCAAAGCAGTGATGCAAAGACTGCCCGTTTATTTGAACTATT
>CAYVEU010000034.1:0-15217 GCA_964450015.1 uncultured Christensenella sp.
ATTACGCCCTAAGGGGGCAGCGCAAACTACCAGCACGGCTGGTAGTTATGATTTATTATAACGCGGCTTTATGCGAATTAAAAAGGCTTTTAATAACTTCTTTTTAAAAATTAAGACTAATTTGACTAAATTGCGATAAAATGATACAATAAATATAATGAAAAGCAAAGCATTGAGAAAACGAACGTTGATATTGGTTGCGGCGGTGGTTTTATCGCTGAATATCGCCCTTGGCGGGTGTCTTACCGTCGTGGGAAGCATACTCAATAATCTCGACGCGGTATTGAATTACGTCGGCGGCTACGGCGTTATCGACGATTTGCCCGAAAACGTAATTTACGGCTCGGACAACGCCTTGGCGGTCGGTTTCGACAGCGGCAAGCTCGTGGCATTTTGGGACAAAGCCAAGTACGTAAACAAAACGGTTTATTCGATAACGATAAAGGACTCGGACGGCGATTCTACGCTGTATTCGCAAGCGAAAAACCCCGAATATTTCGATGGGGAAAAGTTCGATTTGGAAAAGGCAGGATTGACGTATAGGGATAAGTTTACCGTGACCGTTAAAAAGCTCGACCTTAAAGAGAACGTATATACCATGGATGCCTTTGAGTATAACGGCTTAAAAAGCACCGATTATGACGCGTATACGCAAAACGTCCCCGGCGGCTTTACTCATATCGACTACTATATCGCATCCCGCTACGAACTTTTCGAGTTTTTCAATTATCTCGTAATTTTCCGCCCCAACGCGCAAGCGATTTCGGGCAAAGACGGCTCATATTATCAAGTGGAAGCCAAGATGAAAATGGGGTACGATTTTACCTCGCAGTACGGCAACGGCACGTCGGAGAGCGTGGCGTTCGATTCGGAATTGAAGTGCGCGTCGGCTTCGTTTGAGGATTCGTCCGCATACAATTTCGCGTATGAACTGGCGGACAACGGAATAGGGCATATTTTATTGAAGTTCTATTACAGTCTTTATCCCGACAAGACAAGCACCAGCAAGGATATTTATACAAACAGCGTAAAACAAGGGCATTACGAGATAGGTGAGTACGAACGGAAATTCCCGATAGACGACGTTAAGGTGGGCGTGACGGTCGCGAGCAGCGATCAGTTGTATTTCGTCATGAAAAAGGGCTACCGCCCCGTGCCGATAAAAAACAGCCACGCCGATTTGCTCTACGGCGAAATGCGCCGAATTTTATCCACGATTATCACCGACGAGTTGTCCGAACCCGCAAAAATACGCTGTATTTACGAGTATCTCATCAACACCGTTATATACGATCACGTTTTCGTGGATGAAATCATACAAAGCGAAAACAGAACCTCGGGCGAACTGTTCACCTACAAATGCCTGTATATGGAGGGCGTTTTCGGCTTGAACAACAGAGGGCAGTTCGACTCGGAAGAGTGCGTTGCGATATGCGACGGACTGAGCAAGGCGTTTTTGTGCCTGACGCGTATAGAAGGGATAAACTCCATAAAAATTTCGGGCACGGCGAACGGCGGCGCGCACGCATGGAATAAAGTAGAGGTAGACGGCGTTTGGTACCTTGTCGACGTCACTTGGGGCAACGTGCTCGTAACCGGCACCACATCGGAAGTTTTGAGCACTCTCTATCTCATGGTTCCCGACGACGACAAGCACGAAGAAGACCCGTGGTTTGCCTATCCCGCCGCCAAGGGAAGATACAATTTCGGCAAAAAATAATTATTCCGCGATAAAACATCTCTATTTAATAAAAAACAAACCCGCAAGTAAGCTTTGCGGGTTTTTCGACAAAAATAATTTTAATAGGCGCAAGTATTAAAGCTTTTTTATAGTTTTCAGTGTCAGTTTAGCTCTCTCGCTTCCTAGCTTGACGGCTAATTTCAGCCATATTTTCGCTATTTTCTTATCTTGGGGTACGCCGTCGCCATACGCGTAGCAAATTGCCAAATTTATTATTGCGTCTACGTGTCCCTGCTCCGCCGCTTTTTCATACCACTCTGCAGCTTTTTCCGGATTTTTGGTCACTCCATCGCCTTTTTCGTAGCAAAGAGCGAGATTAAATTGCGCTTTTGCATCTCCTTGCTCCGCGGCTTTCGTATACCACTCAACCGCTTTCAGCAGATTTTTGGGCACGCCTTCGCCGTCTTCGTAGCAAAGAGCGAGATTAAATTGCGCTTTTACGTCTCCTTGCTCCGCCGCTTTCGTGTACCACTTAGCCGCTTGTTCCAAATTCATGGGTACGCCTTCGCCGTTGTTATAGCAAAGAGCGAGATTATATTGCGCGCCCACGTGTCCTTGCTCCGCCGCTTTTTCATACCACTCAACCGCTTTGGCTTGACTCTTAGGCATGCCGTCGCCGTTTTCGTAGCAAAGAGCGAGATTAAACTGCGCCTCGGCGATTCCTTGCTCTGCTGATTTTAAGTACCATTCAACCGCTACGGTATGATTTTCGGGTACACAATTTCCGTTTTCGTAGCAAAGAGCTAGATAAAATTGCGCTTTTGCCTGTCCTTGTTCCGCGGCTTTCATATACCATTCGACTGCTTTTGCCTGATCTTGGGCTACGCCTTCACCGTCGTCATAGCACGCAGCGAGTTCGTATTGCGCGTTTACGTGTCCTTGCTCCGCCGCTTTTAAAAAACATTCAAACGCTTTGTTTTTATTTATGGGTGCGCCGTCGCCATCTCTATAACACAATGCGAGACAATATTGAGCGCCGGCAAGTCCTTGCTCGGCAGCTTTCGTGTACCATTCGACCGCTTTTGTCGGTCTTTCGGGCACGCCGTCGCCAAACTCATAGCAAAGTCCCAAATTTAATTGTGCATTTGCATGCCCTTGCTCCGCTGCTTTGGTGTACCACTCAACGGCTTTTTCCTGGTTTTTAGTTATGCCGGTACCGTTTGAATAGCAATTAGCGAGTTCATATTGCGCACTTGCAAGTCCTTGCTCCGCCGCTTTTTTATACCATTCGACTGCCTTAGGGCAATTTTTCCCTACGCCTTCGCCGTATTCATAGCAAATTCCCAAATTTAATTGCGCTTCCGCAAGTCCTTGTTCCGCGGCTTTTTTATACCATTCGGCTGCTTTTTTTTGATCTTGCGGCACGCCGTCGCCGTTTTCGTAGGATAGCGCTAATTCAAATTGCGCGTCGGCGTCGCCTTGCTCCGCGGCGTCCAAAAGGGAAAAAGAGTTTGTTTTTTCATCCATTTTAATTATCTCCTGTTTTATAAAGAATTTTTTTCAGCGAGTTTTGCTGTTAATATTTTTTCGAAACGCATAAATAAACCAATAGAAACTGTCGTTTTCGGCAGCTGCCGTTGTATGTGCGCGGCGAGAAAATCTCCCCCTTATCAAATTAAACTTGTCGTTTTTTGTAAATGACGTCAAATCCCTCATTTTGAATATGTAATGTACACATTATATAATGCCGATGTCTACATGTCAAGAGTTTCAATAAATATAATTAAAGTATCTAATGGGGAGATGATATATATATGAGATTGCGGATTCTTGAAATTTTGAAAGAGAAGGGGAAAACGAAATATTGGCTTTATATACAAATGGGACTAAGTTATCAAAATTTCAATAAAATAGTAAACAATCAAACGGGCAGTATTAAATTCGAAAATCTAAAAGCCATATGCGATATTTTGGAATGTACCCCCAACGATTTGTTCGAAGAATATCATACCGTAAAATAAAAAGGTTTAGTTTATTATTTAGTCAATGAATTTAGATATTTAACCGCTTTCGTTGCGGCGATTGCGCCGTTTAAAACTGTTTGCGAAATTTGTACGAGTCCGATCGTATAATAAAAAGGCTGCCGAGAGAAATCGACAGCCGTCTTTTTTATAACCGTTATATTGCGGGGCTAGTTGACGCCGTTTGCAATTAACAAATTCAAGTTGTATTGCGCATTTTTGTGTCCTTGCTCGGCGGCTTTTTGATACCATTTTTTTGCCGTCGAAAGATTCTGCGGTACGCCGTCGCCGTTTTCGTAGCAAATAGCCAAATTATATTGCGCGCTCGCATGCCCTTGGATTGCCGCTTTCGTGTACCATTCGACGGCAGTAGACTGATTTTTTTCCACACCTTCGCCGTTAGCGTAGCAAATAGCCAAATTGTATTGCGCGCTCACGTGTCCGTGGGATGCCGCTTGCTTATACAATTCGACGGCTAGGGCTCTGTCTTGCTCCACACCGTCGCCGTTTTCGTAGCGGATAGCCAAATTATATTGCGCTTTCGCGTGTCCTTGGATTGCCGCTTTCGTGTACCACTCGAGTGCTTTTAGCGGATTTTTCGCCACGCCTTCGCCGTTAGCGTAGCAAATAGCCAAATTGTACTGCGCGCTCGCGTGCCCTTGGATTGCCGCTTTCGTGTACCATTCGACGGCAGTAGACTGATTTCTTTCCACACCGTCGCCGTTTTCGTAGCAAACAGCCAAAATATATTGCGCGTTTGCGTCACCGAGTTTTGCCGCTGCGAGATTTATTGCCGCGTCGTTTTCCGCTTTCGTATTTGCTGTTTTTTCGTCCATTTTTAGTCCCCCTCAATCGTTTTGATTATTTTGATTATAATTTTAATATACAGTATTTATGCGCGAGAGTCAATGATTTAAAAAACAAAGAAGTGGACATAATCAAGTGCTTTACGTCCCCGAAGGAATATGCGCTAAGTGTTAAAGCGGTTAGTACTTCTATTTTATCTATATTGCTTTAACGTTAAAAGCGGATATTTTGAGCAAAATTCGGGGACTTTTCCGAAGCCTTCACCTAGCGTACGTCGGTACGCCGACGGTTCGGTTTCGAAAAAAATCACTTAATTCTGTCCACTCCTAAAAACGACCGTATTGATTGACGTTTATTCAGTCAATGAATTTAGATATTTAACCGCTTTCGTTGCGGCGATAGCGCCGTCGGAAACGGCTTTGGCAATTTGCATGAGCCCGACAGTACAGTCGCCTGCGGCGAAGAAGCCGTTTAGTACGGTTGCCGTTCTGTCGGTGACTATTTTGTTGTTTTCTATCGGTACGCCGAGTTTTTTTGCAAAATCCGTGCTTCCCGCCGTTCCGACGGCTACGAACAGTCCGTCTGTATTTATTGACGAGCCGTTTTCGAAGACGATTTCTTCGAGTTTACCGTTGCCGCGCACAGCGGTTATTTTTTCGGTTATTACTTCGATTCCGTCGGGAAAGGCAACGGCAGGAGATTGCCCGTCGGTTAAAACCACGGCGGAGCCCGCTAACGGCAAAAGTTCTTTTAATTCGCTTAGAGCATATTCGCCGGAGCCCAAGACCGCAACGTGCTTTTTGCGGAAGAAAAAGCCGTCGCATATCGCGCAATAACTGACGCCCAGTCCTTCATATTCGGACAATCCGCTTATTTTCGGCTTATTGCGCGGCGCGCCCGTGGCAAGGATGAGGGTTTTTGCTTCGTACTCGTTTGCCGTACCGCAGAGGTGAAAGTTACCGTCGTAAGAAAGGGCGGTGATCTCGTCTTGGAAAATTTCCGCACCCAAACGCTCCGCTTGGCGGTAACCCGCGTTTAATAGCTCTTTGCCGCCGATAGGTTCGGTGAAGCCGTAATAATTTTCTATAACTGCGACTTTTTCCAACGCGCCGCCGTCTTTTGCGATAACTGCGACTTTCTTGTTTGCGCGAAGAGCGTATATTGCGGCGGAAATTCCCGCGGGTCCTTTTCCTATAATTGCTACGTCGTACATAAGAATTTTCCTTATCACTATTATTGCGTATTTTATTATATCATAAAATCCGAAAAAAATAGCATTTATGAGAATTGCCCTATCGGGACCCCCAATTCGGGGGAGGATAAAATTAAAGGATAAAGTTTATTCATAATTAGCGGAGCGGCTTCATTTATTTCTCACCCTCATCAGTCAACCTACGGTCGACAGCTTCCCCCTCAGGGATAAGGGGGAAGCTTTTTCTATAAAAAAGCTTGTTGTTAAAAAAACATTCCCGCATTAACGCAAGGGGAAAGGCGGCTCGCGAAGCGAGACGAAAGAGGGTTCTTAGGCAAAAAATAAGGATAGACTTTTACGTCTATCCTTTGCCGTCGGCTTGCCGCACAAGGCGGCAATTCTCTTAAACGGAAAACAAGAGCTCTTTGTAAAGCAATATTTTCTCTCCGCCTTTTAACGGAACGTTTACGTCCTCGTTCAATTTCATTATGGTGTCCTCGTCGGAGTTCAATGCCTTGGCAACGTCCCAAAGCGTTTCGCCGGGTTTAACTATATAAAGGGATATGGCGAAGTCGTCCTCTTCTTTGGGCGCGCCGATTTCGATTGCCGAAACGAGGGTCGTTTCTTTGGCGCTAATGCCCCTGACCGTAGCCGAAAATTCAGCCGTTACTTCGATTTCGGTACTGGTGCGCAGTCTTGCGTTGACGTTGAGAACGGTTACGGAAGGTATCAGTCCGGCTCCGCATTCGTAGTCCTTTGATACTTCGGTCAAGAAGGGGATTTCCACGGTTTTTGCGGTACAGACGTTATTTTCGTCATCGAAAAGAACGGTCGCAAGGATTAAACCTTCTACGCTTAAACCGTTTTCGATATTGACGGCAACCGCGCTTACCGTGGGGCAAATCACACAGCCGAGTTCGTTTACAACGCCGTCGGTTTTTACGGTAGACGACGCCTTGTCGCGTACGGTGCGGTAGCAGAAGCACTCGTCCAAAACCGCGGTGGAAGTTTTGAGTTGCAGCTCGTTTTGCGTGGAGTAACAGTCGGTGACCCCCGCTATTTCCATTTGTTCGGTTACGGTATAACGGAAACACAATTCGGTATCCGCGATAAACACGCGCGGGTCGCCGTCGGTTAAGGTTAATTCGTTCTTGATTATCGTCGAATCAACGTCGATTACGCTGTCCGCGCGGCAAAATTCCTCGCTTATTTCGGTGCTGAAAGGATGACTGAATACTTGCGTTAAAAACTGATTGTTGTCGGTTATTGCGGCAATTCTAGTCGTAAGCTCCCCGTCGATTTGGAAAAGCCCCGCCGACGGATAGACGTTAGTAACGATTGCGCAATTCGAACAGTCCAGAATTTTCTTTATCGGAAGCCGCGCTTCGTTGGAGTGCGTCAGCGTCAGTCGGCTGTCTTTAAGGCAGGCGATGTTTTCCACTTTAACGCCCTTGGTCAAACAATGCACGTTTTCCAGTTCCGAGCCGAGATACTCCAAGGTATTTTCTTTAAGGAACCAACCGCTTAATTCCACCGACGCGGTAGCGTTCGAGCCCGACGGCGACACGTCGCATTCGGTAACGCATGCGTTTACGACCGCGCAAGTAGAGGGCTTGACGCCTTCTTTGATTAAAGAACGAACGCTTTCGGCGTAGCCTTTTTTCGTTTCGAATTCTCCCTCCGCCGTTTGATAAACCGCCGTAAATTCGGTTTTAACGCTCACGCGAAGTTCGTTGTTCAACGCCTCTACGTTTGCGACGGCGGCGTTTGCGGTTACGCATACCGTCCTCCCGTCGCCGATATTAAAGTCACAGCTCTCTCCGAAAATAATGCTCGAAAGTATTTCCTTAGTGTTGGAATTGACCGTCTTGTTTTCCGTCATATAATGCCCCTCCGATTAAAACTCATAGTACACGATATTAGCGACGTTTCGAGATTATGACTAAAAAAAATTTTTTTGGAAATAATGCGCCTATGAGAGAAATAATTCAGGACGTAAATTTGACCATTCGTTTGGTAAAAGATATGACAGGACGTAAAATAAAATTGAAAGTAAACCGCGGCAGAAACAAAATAGAGCTTATGGAGGGCTCGGTCGAAAGCGTTTACCCGAAAATTTTCACTTTCCGCAAAACCGACGGCGAATTAAACTGTTTCAGCTATTCGGATATTTTAAGTAAGAATATAAAATTTTACCGAATAAATCAATAGCCGTATTTTTTAGAGCCGGATTAGAGTTTTTTATAGGCTTTCCGCAAAGTCTTCTTCGGCGTGCGACGGTATTTTTTTGAAGAATGCAATTTGCCCGCTCCAAATTTGATTTTTGTATTGAAACCCGAGTAAAAATTTGGTAGAATATATATATCAATGACTTTGATAGAATATATATCAATAATACGAACGGAGGAAGGTCATGGCAGATTATTCACAATTTATTTCCCCTAAAAGGCGTGCGGTTCAACCGCCTAAAAGCATGGTGGACGAGAACGGCATATGCACGTTCGGCACTTTCGACAGAGAATTCGAAGCAATGGAATTGTTAAAGCTCAAAAAGCCCACGAAAGCTCCGCAGTGCATGAACCGCTTAAAACTGACTTTGTGGGAAGCGACCGAGGTTCATTTGAATGAGGGCGTACTGCTTGCGGTTGTTTGCGATATGGGTATTTTCGGCAAAACTTTGAACGTGTTTTACGACAAGAAAGAGCGTAAAGTTTATTGTTGGGATACCAACTTGAAGAGTAAGGACACCGTAATTGCACCCAATCTTATAAACGGCGCGGTGGCGGAAGCGAAGACGGAGGTAAGTCACGTTCATTACGTCAACAACTTCCAAGACGGCGTTTGCGAATTGGACGGACACCACGAAGGCAAGTGTCTTATAAACGGCAAAGACAAGTCGGAGAACGAAACTATCGAATACAGCTTTAAACTGACGAGAATATCCAAGCCGTGCGTAGTCAGTATCCCGTTCGGTAAAAACAGACCGCTGTACAGCCAAAAGGACTTTTTCCACGCGGAAGGTAGGCTGGTATTAAACGGCAAAGAGATATTCAGCGACGAAAATACGACTGCTATCGTCGACGACCATAGAGGTTACTATCCCCGTCGCGCGCATTACGACTGGGTGACTACTATGGGCGTCAACGAAACCGACGGCGAAAGAAAGTTCTTTGCATTCAATTTAACGCGCAATCAAAGTATCAATCAAGAGGACTACAACGAGAACTTGATTTGGCTCGAAAACGAAACGAGCATTTTACCGCCCGTTACATTTACCCGCAAGGTTGAATCGAAAGACACCGACGGACCAAACGAGTGGTATATAAAAGACGAACACGACATGGTAAACGTCAAGTTCAAAGTCTACGCGCATAACGCGATGATTTTGCACGCGTTGGTCGTCAATATCGATTACTATATCAATTTCGGCGAACTTGAAGGCTACGTCCGCGACGAGAACGGCAAAAAATATATCCTCGACGGCATGCTCGGCATGGGCGAGGATAAGACGTTATTGCTTTAATTCAACCGGTCAACGCCCGCTTGGGATTTTGCATGCAACCGCTAACGCTTTGCACGGAGAAAATTTTTTCTCCGTGCAGGTTAGACGTAAAGGGGAGAAACGCAGTCCGCGTTTCTTTTATTTTTTATCCGGTAGTTTATTTTTCTATCCCGACGAGATAATCTAATGAAACGTCAAAAAATTTTGCGATGGAAACGAGTTTCGACAGGGTTGGTTCGCATTTGTTCATTTCCCACAGGCTGATAATAGACTTGCCGACGTTCAAGGCTTCGGCGAGTTGCGGTTGCGATAAATTTCGCTCTTTTCGTAATTCCAAAAGTTTCGCGCCAAAATCGTTCATAGTATTATTTTCCCACAATATTGAGAAAAATAATTGACTTCCCAGTATAATGGGATTATAATTAAAATTGATAAGGGGGAAAAAGCGTTAAAATTTTCGTTTTTTCGAGTATTTTTTTGAAGTTTAAAGATAATTATTAAATTTTATTGACAAAATATTGCAAAAAATTTTACAATGTAAGTAATTTTTAGGGGGACATTTGAATATGGCTTTTGGGTACGGAGGCGAACGGGATCTCCAAAGAAAACTTATACCGTTAAACATTTTTGTTTGTATTATCGCATTGATTGCGGCGGTTACGCTTCTTTTTACGCCGCTAATGACGATTGATTTGGGCAAGTTTGCCGAGATTGCGGCAAACGAATTGGAAGCTGACGCAGGCGACGGACAAAGCGCCGACGGAGATTCGGGCGAAAGCGCGGATCTGGACGTTACGGGTATGCTGAAAAATATAAATTTGAAAATCGTCATCAGTCCGATGAGCGCGGCTAAGGTCGCTCGGGCGCCGCAGGATAAAAAGGCGGAAACGCTTTTCGGGGATTTCTTTATCGGCACTAAACTTATCGATACTTTGATGATAAATATGGTAAACTTTATGTTCGTCGAGTCGATAGACGGCGTAGACGTAGAGGACGTTACCGACTTGACGGAAACCTTGCAAAAATTGGATAACGTTAAGAGCAAGGCGGAATTCGACGCCGTTATAAACGAATATTTAGACAAAGTCGAGCAGCTCGGCGGCGCGACAATAGTTGCGGAAGAAAGAGCGGATTTTATCGAGCATTGCGACGAGATATACGATAAGACCGTATCGGAAGTCGACAAGTTTTCTTTGGAAGCTATGATTTGCGTTGCGGTATCGTCGGGACTTATAGAGGATGGGGAGAACGAGGGCGAAACGAGTTCGGCTCCGCAAAAGGTCTTGACTAGCTACGAAGAATTGATTTCCGAGATTTTGAAAGGCGATGGCGAAGATATGGGCGAGATAGGCGAGTCTTTGGCGGAGATAAAGGATTTAATCAACCAAATCGCAGGTATCTACGGTTATCTCTTCTACGCGGTGCTGTTCTTCGCCGGAATGTGGCTTATCCTTTTCCTGTTCTCGTTCTTGCATATCTTTGCAAAGAACAAGCGCTTTATGATGTGGTACGTCAAACTGACGGGGTATATTCCTTGCTTGATATTCGGCGTGCTGCCCGTAGTATTAAAGCAGGTATTGGCAAGAGTCATAGAAGGAGACGCCGGCAGAATTATCGGCGCTGCAATGAGCGCGTTCTCGACGATGACCTGGATAAGCGGCGTTTGCTATCTTCTCTTGTGGCTCGTGTCCATTTTCTGGGCGTTCCCCATTAAGAGAAAGATACGCAGAATGAAATAGTTCTAAGTCGAAAGACTGACGTTGACGTAAATTTAAAAACGGCGGAACGGTAAAAAGTTCCGTCGTTTTTCGTTTTTCTAAATTTTTGCTTTCGGTTTTTTAACGGTAATTTTGAGCAATGACAAAAAAATACTCTTTACAATAAGCGTGTTTTTTGATAGAATAATTAAAAAGAACTACTAAAAGAGGAAAAACTTATGTTGGATATATTGGTAAACCCCATTTCGGGGAAGGGAAAAAGTCTTACGGCGCTCAAAACCGTGGAAACTATTCTCACGGGAAAAGAGATCGAATACGAGGTACACAGGACTTCGCATCCGTTTCACGCAACGGAAATCGTCAGAGAGTTGAATAAGAAAGACGACTGCACTCTCATAGTTATGGGCGGCGACGGAACGTTCAACGAGGCGCTGAACGGGATAGAGGACTTTACCAAAATTACCGTCGGGTTTATACCTTGCGGGACGGGCAACGACTACGTAAAGGCGACCAATGTCCCCAAAGACGCCCAAAAGGCGTTGGAGCTCATTTTAAAAGGCGAGGTAGGGTATACCGATTTTATTCAGCTTGACGACGGCAAGCGCGCGTTGAACACATCGGGCGCGGGAATGGACGTGGACGTTTTGGAGAGATATTACAAAATGAAAGCTTTCCACGGCAAGATGAAGTATTTCGCCGCGCTTATCGACACCGTTATACATACAAAATTCCATAAAATGGTACTGGAACTGGACGGAGTCAAGTACGATAAGAGCGTGTTCATCATTTCGGTATCAAACGGTAAATTCATAGGCGGCGGACTGCCGATAAGCCCGAAATCGGACGTAAACGACGGATATTTCGATATAGTTATCGTAAACGAAATAAAGAAGCGCAAAATTTTGGGAACGTTGCTTAAATTTTTACGCGCTAAGCACCTTGATTTGCCCTGCACCGAGCACATAAGAGCAAAAGAAGTCACGGTAACGCTGCTTGACGACGGCAAAACGCAGGTCGACGGCGAGATTTACGAAAATCAAAAATTGCATTGTGTTTTGATGCACGACACCTTGAAAACCTTTAAATAGAGAATTGCGCCGTCGGCGCAAGCCTTTGCGGGCAGGTAAGGAAATAATGAATACCAATAGAATTTGAATCCGCCGTTTTCGGCGGATTTTTTTCTTTGGTTTGGATTGCCAACAAAAAACGATAAACGGTATATTCCTAATACATATTAGCAATATTATTTTATTATCTCCAATGGCGATAAGTCAAGTATTTTATCGCCGGTGGAGATATATTTTTTTTATGACGCTAGATACGATAACAAATAAACAAATACAGGCAAAAATATCCGAAGCTATTATTCATTCGGGCAAAACGCAAACTGAATTGGCAAAAATACTTAATATAAGACAGTCGAACATTTCACACTATACGAGAGGTGAAAAAATGCCGACCTTAGAAACGTTTGCCAACTTATGCGCTGTTTTAGAGTTGGATGCAAACGATATTCTTTGCTTATACAAATAATTTATTTTTTCCATTGGAACCGATAAGAGTGCATTGAATGCGCTCTTTCTTTTTCGAGCCGCGAAAAAGAAACAAAAAACGCACCCTCATCAGTCAACCTATGGTTGACAGCTTCCCCCTTGAAAAGGTGGAAGCTTTTTTGTATAAAGAAAATATCCGCCATTTCTGACGGATATTATTTTTATTTAGGTGTTATGAAATCAATCGTTTCGTGCACGTAAAGCCTGCGCATATCCGACGTCCCGTCTAGTCTTCGCGCTCATTGGATAATGCAGCAACGCCTATCTCTCCCGTACGCACGCGCATTACGTTTTCGATGTTGCTGACGAATATTTTGCCGGCGCCGTAGTTTCCGTCGGCAAGCACTTTTTGCGCTACCGCGATGACGAGTTTTGGGTCGACTTCGGATACGACTATTTCTACCTGAACTTTCGGAAGTAGGTGCATGGACGTCTTAACGCCGCGGTACTGTCCGGTTTTTCCGCTTTGCGCACCGCAGCCCATTACGGTGGAAACGGTCATCCCCGTTACGCCTATTTGCGCCATTGCGTCTTTTAAGGTTAAGAATTTATCCTGACAGGTTATTATCGTGACTTTGGTGTATCTCTGTATCGGGTCGGGCGCAAGCTCGATTTCCGCGGGCGCAACTTCGCTCACGTCTACGCTCATACCCTCGCCGTCATAGGCCGGCGCGGTGGGCAAAAAGTCTGCATACGCGCTTGCAAGTCCGTGTTCGGCAATGTCCATACCTACAACTTCGTCGTCCGCTGACGCACGCAAGCCGTTCCAATCTTTGCCTATCTTAATAGCTTTTAGCAAAGAGCATTTATTCTTTATCATTACGGGCAGATATTTTATTCCGCCGAATATCAAAATCATCCATACGAGCGTCCAGCCGATTATTGCAAGCAGTCCGGCAATCTGTATGCCCAAAAGATACCCGTTGCCGCCGTAGAATACGCCTAGCATTGACTTGTCGATTATATCGCCCGCGGCGTTTACGCCCGTTGCGCCCGCTTGGAAGTCAACGCAAGCAAATAACCCAACCGCAATCGTGCCCCAAATACCGTTGGCGCAATGAACCGCAACCGCGCCCACCGGGTCGTCGATATGCAATTTTTTGTCGAGAAGCTCGGCAACAACGACTACCAAAATTCCCGACACAGCGCCGATAACCGTCGCGCCGATTGCGTTGACCGTCGCGCAACCTGCCGTTATTCCCACGAGTCCCGCAAGCGATGCGTTCAAACACATCGAAACGTCGGGCTTTTTGTTCTTTATCCAAGTAAAGATCATACATACGACCGTCGCTATCGCGGGGGCTATCGTAGTAGTCAAAAAGATGTTGGCAAGCGAGGATAAAGAGGTCGCCGCCGCGCCGTTGAAGCCGTACCAACCGAACCACAAAACAAACACGCCGAGCGCGCCCAAAGTCAAACTGTGACCCTGAATTGCGTTTACGTTGGTGACTTTGCCTTCGGCGTTCCTATCGTATTTGCCGATACGAGGTCCGAGGAAAATCGCGCCGACGAGCGCCGCAATGCCGCCTACGGTATGTATGCAAGCCGAACCCGCAAAGTCTACGAAGCCCATTTGTGCGAGCCAGCCGTTGCCCCACACCCAGCCCGCTTCGATAGGATAGACTACTAGGGAAATGAGCGCGGAATAGATACAGTAGGAAGCGAATTTCGTCCTTTCAGCCATAGCGCCCGATACGATAGTCGCAGCCGTCGCGCAGAACACTAGGTTAAAGACAAAGCTTGACGCGTGTTCTTTTACGAACCCCGAAAAATCGGTAAACAGCCCCATGCTCGGTACGCCGACAAACCCGCCGACCGCTTCCTGACCTACGAGCAAAGAAAAGCCCAACAACATAAAAACGACGGTGCCTATACAAAAATCCATAAGGTTTTTCATAATAATGTTGCCCGCGTTCTTTGCGCGCGTAAAGCCGGTTTCCACCATTGCAAATCCGCACTGCATAAAGAAAACGAGCGCGGCTCCTATGAGGAACCAAATTCCGAAGGCGAAATCGCCGACTAACGAATAAATTGTTTCTTCTAACATAACTATATATCTCCTTTGTAAAAAATCTCTATCAATGGACGCCGCATTAGCGGTTGCTTTTCCGAAGCATAAAAAGGGGCTGTTCGCATTAACGCGACAGCCCCATTGCTTACTTTTAATTTATCGTAAAGCTATTAATTTATCCCGAACAGCAAATCTCCGTAGGTCGGGAACGGCCAGTACTTTTTCGCCGTGCAAAGTTCCATTTCGTCTGCAACCGCGCGCAATTCGAGCATTGCGGGGATAACTTTGTCGCGGTACGCTTCCGCGCCGGTAAGGCCCGTCCCGAGCGCCTTGGTGGCCGCCGCAACGTCCTCTAAAACGCCGACTTTCTTTTCCGCGGATACGTACAACGCCGTCAGTTTTTCGATGCCTGCCAAAGAAGCTTCCACACCCAAGGCTTTCAGTCCGACCGCGGTATCCGTCAGTTCTTTGATATTCGTAAGCACCGCAGGCAGGATAGTCTTTCTCATCATATCTATCATAGTGAGAACTTCTATTCTTATGACTTTGCAGTAGTTGTCGATGAGTATTTCCTGTCTGGATTTGAGCTCCACTTCGGTGTATACGTGGTGACGAGTGAACAGCTCAACGTTCTTTTTATCGGTAAGATGCGGCAGGGCGTCCGCCGTGGTACGGAAGTTTAGGAGTCCTCTTTTCTTAGCTTCGGATACCCATTCGTCGGAATAGTTGTTT
>CAYVEU010000035.1:0-15184 GCA_964450015.1 uncultured Christensenella sp.
GTAGTCCCCATATCTATACCCCAAAAACCTATAAGGTTTTCGGGGACCCCTTGTTGGCATTCAAGGCTTACGCACCCAAACCCCTCGCGGGCAAAAATCGAAAATAATCGTTTCCGATTTTTGAAAGTCAAAGAAAATAAAAGCCTTTATCTCCTTTCTTATCCGCAACTTTTCACTCTTCACTTTTCACTAAGACAGTCCCGCCCACCCTGTTTTTAGGGTTGAGGGGAAAATTTGAGGAAAGGGGGTTTGGGGGCATTGGAGCGATTGCCCCCAAGCTGTACTTCTCGGGTCCGCTCGGGATTAATAAGGGCGGTTAGTCCTTATTTCGTGCGGAGGCGTAGGAACCCGCCTCGAAAGTAGGGTTCCACCCGCTTTTTGTTTCTTTTTTCGCGGCTCGAAAAAGAAAGTTAGTCGCTTAATGCGTAAAGAAATACCATATGTCCACTCCTTGGCAAATCTTTGCCGCTTGCAAATCAAGCCGTAATGCGATATAATAAACCCGCTATGATAGAATATTTGCCTGAAATTTCCGCCGAAATAGACGTCGACGAACTCAAAAACGCCAATCCGCTCACGCTTAGCTTCATAGGCGACGGAGTTCACACGCTCTTTATCCGCGCGGCGATAATGAAAAAAAATCCGTACCGCAACGACGTTTTGCACGAACTTACCGCAAGCTTCGTTTGCGCGTCGGCGCAAGCCGCGGACGCAAAAATCATGTTGCCGCTGCTAAACCCCGAAGAACGGCAAATTTTCAACAGGGCAAAAAACGGAAAAATAAACACCGTGCCGAAACACGCGACCGTTTATCAATACCAGCTAGCTACCGCGTTCGAAGCGGTTACGGGGTTTTTGTACCTCACCGCCAGACACGAGCGGCTCGCCGAACTGTATAGCATAATATATAAAGATAGGCTGCCCCAAAACGACGATACGGTATCCTAAAATTTGATTTTAAGGAGAAAAAAAGAAAATGCTTCTCGAAGGAAAAAACGCGCTTTGCGAAGCGCTTAAAAGCGACGTGACGATAGAAAAAGTCCTGATATTAAAGGACGTAAAAACCGACTACGGATTTATAACGAAGACTTGCCGCGAACGGAAAATTCCGGTGCAGTTCGTAGACCGCGCGGCTCTCGACAGGCTTTCTGCGGACGGCGGGCACAGGGGCTTTATCGGCATTGCGACGGATTTTAAATACAGCGACGCGGAAGAAATCATCGCCAAAAAAAGCGGCAAAAAACTCCTTGTCGTCATCTTGGACGGATTGGAAGACCCCCACAACTTGGGCGCGGTCGTAAGAGTCGCGGAATGTGCGGGCGCGGACGGCATAGTTATCCCCCGTCGGCGTAGCTGCGGCGTTACCGACACGGTAGTCAAGGTTTCCTGCGGCGCGACCAATCACGTTAAAATCGCAAAAGTCGCCAATATCAACGACTTTATACGCGAGTTAAAAGAACGCAACGTCACGGTGCTTGCCGCGGATATGGACGGCGAAAGCATATACAAGACGGATTTGACCGACGATATAGCGATAGTCGTAGGCGGCGAGGGAAACGGCGTTCACGCGCTGACGAAAAAACTTTGCGACGGGGTAATCAGCCTGCCGCAATACGGAAAAGTCAATTCCTTAAACGCGTCGGTCGCGGCGGGAATAGTAATTTACGAGAGCATAAGGCAGAGGTACGCAAATGGCGGAAAATCTTGATATAGAATTGATAATTAAAGCGCAAAGCGGCGATTCGGTCGCAATGGAAGCCCTCATTTCCAAGTATATGTGGCTTGCCAGAAGCAAGGCGCGTAAGTTCTTTTTGGCAAACGGCGGTTACGACGACTTACTCCAAGAAGGGCTTATGGGCATATTCAAGGCGATAAGGGACTTCGATTCGACAAAAAACGACAATTTGACGGCGTTTATGAGTATGTGCATAAACAGTCAAATAAAGGACGCTATACGCGCCTCGTCGCGAACGAAACACCGGTTTCTCAACGACGCGGTTTCCATCGACAACCTCGACAACAACCTCCCCTCGGAATTTATCTACGACCCTATCCATAATTTTATCGAGCGCGAGGGCGTGGACAATTTTTACGAGATACTTGCGACCATTATCAAAGAAGAGCATATCCGAATTTTAAAATACTATCTCGAAGGCTACACCTATTCCGAAATCGCCAACCTTACGGGTATGTCCACGAAAAAAGTAGACAACACCCTGCACAATATAAAGAATAAAATCAAGAAAAACAGAGAGCTGTTCAACATATGAGATACGGAATAATCGACGTCGGCAGCAATTCGGTCAGACTGCTTTTAGACGACGTTAAAACTTCTATAAACACCCAACTTGCGGAAAAAGCGGCAAGCGGCGGCTGTTTGTTGCCTGCCGCAATGGCAAGAACGGCAAAAGCCGTCAAAGAATTTGTGCGCATAGCGGAAATTAACGGCGCAATCCCGAAAGTTTTTGCGACCGAAGCGGTACGAAGCGCGAAAAACAAGGACGAGTTTTTATCGATTTTGAAAGCCGACGGTATCGACGTGGACGTTTTGAACGCGGAAACGGAAGCAAAAATCGGCTTCGACGGCGCATACTGCGGCAACGGCAAAATACAAGCCGTTTTGGACTTGGGAGGGGCTTCGAGCGAGCTCGCCGTAGGCGACGGCAAAAAATTAATCTACGCCCACTCTATCCCCTTGGGCTCGGTTAGGCTCAAAGACTATTCGGACGACAACGAAGCCCGCGCGGCGTACGCAAAAAAAGTCGTAGCCGAATACGGCGAAGTCCCCGCTTTTACCGAGCTTATAACCATAGGCGGAACTTCCTCGTCTATCGTTTCCGTACGCGACGCCCTCGTCCCCTACGACCCCGCAAAAGTCCATATGCAAAAACTAAGCTTATCGGAAATATATTCGGTCGTCACGAAAATAAGCGAAACGCCCGTAAACGAGCGCGTCAATATAAAAGGACTGCATCCGCAAAAAATTCATATCCTGCCCGCAGGAGGGATACTTATCGCGGAAATAATGAAATACCTCGGCGTAACGCAAGCGACGGTCAGCGAAAGCGATAATCTGGAAGGATATTTAAAACTCTCCGACCGCTCGTGAAGCGGAATATTACTCGCAATCGCGTAGCTTGGAAGTTAAATACGAACTTTGCGCGTGTTATATTTCGCTTACGCGAAGTTATTGATAAGCAAGAAAATAACGGCGGTATCTTACTTTCTTATCCTTTCTTTTTCACTATTAACAATTATTGCCGTTATAAAATATAAATTCGTAAATTTCGTCCAGCATACTTTGCATTTGCTTAATTCGCTTATAAATAAACTCGTATTTTTTCAACCGCTCATATCTTTGTTCGTACAATTCACTAAGCATTTTTTTACCGGAAAGTCTCGGCGCTTCTTCCCTCGGCGGCGTTATCGGCCGCCTCCCATGAAAACCTACCGGCTGCACTTTCGGCTTTCTTCTCTCTTTTAATTCCTCGACGTTGATTTCGCCGCTTTCAACCGCGACCAGCAACTCTATTATATCTTCTCTTGGCATAAACGACGCGTCTATTTCCAATTCCGTCGCTTTTTCGATTAAATCGTCGTCGCAAAACTTATTGTAATTTGCAATCCGCTGCTTGTGCGTTAAAGACATAAAAAATGCCGCTCCTTTCGAAAACGGCACTTGTAGAATATACCGTTTGTCGCGTTTTGTTGGCAATCAAAACACAATTCGTTAAAGGAAATTGTATGCAACTATTAGGTATAGCCCACCAAGACTATTACCTTTAACGAAATTTTTATGCATTATGATTGCCGTTTATATTTTAACAAAAAAACAGAGCCTTTGTCAATGCATTATATTTGCTAGGAGTGGCACTTTTAAAGTGATAATGCTTTTCATAAAAAGGTATAAGGACGTTTTTACTAAACGAGCTTCCCGCCTTCACGCGAGGGGGAAGCTGTCAACCATAGGTTGACTGATGAGGGTGCAAGGCAAACGACACGTTAATTAAAGAAGCAAACAGCCTTTATTCCCTTTCTTATCCATAATTAGCGCAGCGTCTTCATGCCGCATAAGCGGTACTTCATTTATTATATATGACCCTCATCAGTCACGCAAGCGTGCCAGCTTCCCCCTTATACGACTGTATCCATTTTTGAATTAAGGCAAGGCAAGGTGGAAGCTCTTTCGTTTATGCGGTCATTGCGTTGAAAAAAGTTTTATCACTTCAAAATATCCACTCCGATATTTGCAGGAGCAGACAAAATTGAGTGGTTTTTCCCGAAACCCAACCATACAAAGTTTATCAATTTATCAAAAATCACATAATTTAGCATTATTGTGTGAATATAATCACATAATTTTAAATTTTTATTGACGAATTGTAGCTTTAAGGGTATAATTATATGCAAAGGAGTGTTTTTATGGAAAGATTAATACTAAACGATTTGCTTAAATGGAAAGAAGCGAAAAGGAGAAAACCGCTTATTTTGCGCGGAGCAAGACAAGTAGGTAAAACTTGGGTGTTGCAGGAATTCGGCAAGCGGTATTTTTCCGATTGTCTATACGTAAACTTCGAACGGCAGGAAGAATATAAGCAGTTTTTCCAAACGACGAAAGACGTGTATAGGATTATGCAAAATCTTTCTATGGCCAGCGGAAAGAAGATAACCGCCGATACCCTTATTATCTTCGATGAAATACAGGCTTGCGAGGAAGCGTTGAATACGCTCAAATACTTTTACGAGGATGCGCCCGAATATTACGTTGCTTGCGCAGGTTCGCTTTTAGGGTTGAAATTATCGCAAGGCTTTCCCGTCGGCAAAGTGGACTTTCTTGAAATGGGTTCTTTATCGTTTGAAGAATTTTTGCTTGCAAACTGCGACGGAAATTTGTATGAATATCTGAATAGCATTGAAAAAATCGAAACAATTCCCGAAGCGTTCTTTAACCCATTGGTAGAAAAGCTCAAAATGTATTTTGTAACGGGCGGTATGCCCGAAGCCGTACTTGTCTGGACTGAGGACAGAGATATTTCGGCAGCCGACGGAGTTTTGTCCGATATTCTTTTTTCTTACGAAAATGACTTCGGCAAACACGCGGAAAAGTATGACGTGCAAAAAATTCAGCTCATTTGGGATTCGCTTCCCTCGCAACTTGCCAAAGAAAATAAAAAATTTTTGTATAGCGCCGTTAAAGAAGGCGCGCGCGCGCGTGAATATGAAAACGCCGTAAATTGGTTGAACAGCGCCGACGTCGTAAAAAAAGTTTATCGCCTGTCTAAGCCCGGACTTCCACTTTCCGCATATGACGATTTAACGGCGTTCAAAATTTATATGGGCGACGTGGGACTACTCCGCAAGCACGCGCATTTGGCAACTTCGGCATTTGCGGAAAACAATCGACTATTCACCGAATTCAAGGGGGCGCTAACCGAAAACTACGTTCTTCAATGCATTATTCGCAGTTTCGAAGGAAAGCCGAGATATTGGGCAAATGGGCAATACGAAGTAGATTTTGTTATTCAACGCGAAAACAACGTAATACCGATAGAAGTAAAAGCGGGTGAAAACGTAAAGGCAACGAGCATAAAGAATTATTATAAATTGTACGAAACCGAAACGCCGCTTATCATCCGCCTGTCACTCCGCAATCTTTCGTTGGACGGAAACGTATTAAACGTTCCTTTGTTTTTAGCGGACAAATTGGATAAATTGATAGGAATTGCGTTAAATAAGCGCACGTAAGCTCTCACCGGACAAATTTAAAAAGGATAGACTTTAAAAATCTATCCTTTACTTTATCCTTAACGCGCATTGTGCGCATATAACGTTGCCCTTAGACAACATAATATAACTCTGCCGCAGGCAGAATATAACTCCGCGACAGAGGAATATAACTTGCCGTTGGTTTATATCTCGTCGGTTTTTTCCAGCGTCCTAATAAACTCGTTATTCTTCGCTATATCGTATAATTCTTTAACCGTAAAGCTCTTTTCGGTAACAAGGTCGATTTCGGCGCTGAGTTCTCCGCTGTCCGACGCTATCGTTTTGAACTTCAAAAACTTTTTAACGCCGAAAATATAGTTTATTTTGTCAACGGTACTTTCGTCGTCCATTTTTACCGTCATATGCAACGTAGTCACTACTCTACCCTTCATAATGCGGAAAGGACGGTGCAGGATAACCTGTAAAAGGATAAGCACGATTGCAGCTATCACGCCGATAACGTACATACCCGAGCCTATCGCCATACCGATTGCGGCGGTGACCCAAATACCTGCGGCGGTAGTAAGTCCATGCAAAACGTCGCGGCGGTAGAAAATTATGCCCGCGCCCAAGAAGCCCATACCGGAAACTACCTGCGCCGCAA
Source organism: uncultured Christensenella sp. (assembly GCA_964450015.1). Classification (GTDB taxonomy): domain Bacteria; phylum Bacillota; class Clostridia; order Christensenellales; family DTU072; genus CAG-1782. The sequence goes on from CAYVEU010000035.1 coordinate 6,371, forward strand.
TACGCGCAGAGTCCGCGCCGCGCACGCCCAACGCTCCGACCGTTTGATCCGCAAAGCCGTATTTAGAAATTATCATAAACAGCGCGGAAGCCATACAAACTATGGTATGGGTTCTTATACCCGCCTCTTTGGAACGCGTTTTCCGCTCGTAGCCGATAGCAAAGCCGCACACCGCGCTCACCAAAAGTCTGATGACCCAATCCAATAAACGTTCGCTTATATCAATAGAAGTAAAAGTTACAGCAGATAACATTTCTCCCTCCTAACAAAAAGTGATACATTATAATATACCAAATTATTTCATTTTGTCAATATAAAAAGTAAAAATTAGCGTTAAAATATCAAATTTCGCGTGGACGGATAGCGAATGCCGCCAATAAACTTCGATTCCGTCCGTACGCGTAAAATATTATTTTTTGATACGGTAGTCGTCACCGCTGAAACAAACGATAGCCGATTTGCGCTTGTCGGCAAGGCGGGAAAAAATGCGCTGTCCGTACTTGTTTTCCAGCCCGCGCAAGTCGAGATTGCCGGTGAGCAAGGTCTTTTTGCCCGCCCGCTCGGCGAGCAGCTCGTAAAAATATTGAAGAGTAACGTTGTTTAGCGTCGCTTCCACGCCTATATCGTCGATAACCAGCACGTCGGGCTCGGTGATTTTTTTCCAAATTCCCGCTTTCCTTTCCAAGGGCGCGCAGTGGAACTCCAAGAAAATTCTATTCAATTTTACGGCGTTTACGACCGACACGGACGCGCCGTCGTAAAGCGCAGTCTTTGCGCAAACCTCGGCTAAAAACGTCTTCCCCGTACCTGCCGCGCCTATGATAGTACAAAAGTTCAAGCCGCCGCGCAAAAAGACGTCGTTCAAAAACTTTGCGTATTTTTCATATTCCGCCCGTCTTTCGCCGTAAAACGAAAAATCTACGGACAACAGTCCCTGCGGCAAATTTTTAAGGTCGGGATTTTCCTCTAAATCCACGTCTATCCTGGCCTTTTCCAAACACTCGCAGCGCTTGCCGCCGACGTTCCCCGTATCCGAGCACTTTTGACAAGAATATTGCGGTTCGTCCACGGTGCGTATCCCGCGCAAATTCAAATATTCAATCAATTTTTTGCAAATTTCTTCATATTCGGACTTAATCTCGTCCGCGGGCAATCCGTACACTTCGCGACGCGCAAGTTCGAAGCTCAAATACGAGCGTTTTTGATACAAATCGGCAAAAACCGTATCGGAAAAGAGCTCGTCAAGCAACTTTTCGTGCGCTTTTTCCGCCGCCTCGCGCCGCGCGGCAATTATTCTCTTCGCCTTTAATAAATCGTTCATTTAGTCCACCCAGTCGTCGAAATTAACCAAAACGGACTTTAACTGTTCGTCGGTGTATTCGTGTTTCATATAGTCGTCTTGCGCCGCATTTGCGGACTTTTTGCCGCCTTTCGGCGTTTCGTCGGACGATAAAATTTTCTCTATCTCCTCTAAGGAGAATGCGTTTTTAGCACGAAGCGCCGCCAAAGTCCTGTTTATAGCCTGCATCGGGAATGCCTGTCCCGCGTGCCTTGCCGCGACGAAAAGTATCGCCTCTTGCGAAAATCCCCACTCGTTCCACGTCCTGTAACTCTCCCTGTCCACGTTGCCGATAGGCGAAAAACGGTTGATTTTTTCGAATATTTCCCGAATATTTTCGTCGATTTTTATTTGCGCGTTCACGAAAGCGTCTATGCCTTCCGCGGACAAAATGCCCAGTTTATAGAACCTATTGACCATTTGTCCCAAGCCGTCAAACGAGCGAACGTTCCTTAAAAAACAGAATTTCGCTATCTTTTTCAACGCTTCGTCGGTAAAGCCCATGCCGAGCCAAGGCTGAATATAGCTTTCCACGAGCCCCTCGGTACTGCCGTAATACGTCCCGAGCGTTTTGGAAATTTCCACCGCGAGCGAGTGCAGTTTTTCCTTGCCGGTAAGGTACGCTTCCACCTCTTCCGCCGTGTACGCTTCCGCCTTGACGAGTTCTTCCATAAGCGCGTCCAACCGCTCCGTTCCGCCCCGTTTTTTTAACGATTTTGCCGCGATAAGGACGGAATTTAGGGTATATTTCCACTTTTTCGTCCATTTTAGGAACAGTTGTCTGTCTTCGATAGAGGCGCTGCGTTTTATGCCCATCGCGTTGAAAATCTGCCTTATATCTTCGGAATTTGCTTCCAGTTCCTTTACGTGCTCGGACACTTTTTTTTCGGTCGTAAGCCCCTGCTCCGCCCAGTTTTCGGCGACCGCCAAAATATACGGCGCGGAAAACTTGCCGCCGCCGAGCTCTTTGCAATACTGCATGATAAGAAGCATGGCGTTGATTTCGATTTTGTAGGTGTGCATCAGTTCGAAATACGCGTTGTATTCGTTGGGCGAAAGAATTTTGTCGGGGAAAAGCCTGACTACCTCGTCGGTAAACACCTTGTATTTTTCGGTGTTTATCTTGATAACGGGGCGCAACGGATTCTTTACCGAAAGGTATTTGACGCTCACGGGCGCGGTTTTGGTCAAGCTGACGAGCCCTTTTTCTTCCCAGTACCGGAAGCCGTCGATTATCCTCTCGCCGTCGGTATGCAACGCGAGAGCCATTTTTTCTATGCTGTTGTCGTCGTCGCCGCCGGCGGAAGCGACCGCCAAGCCCAAAAGATAAATTTTGACGTCCAGCGCGTCGGCAAACGGCAAATAACTCAATAAAAACACGTTATCGACGGGCGTAAAACCCGATTTTATATAATCGCTCCCAAGCGTGACGAACGCCATAATCTCACTCCACCTATCCTTTCGTATTGCATTTCATAGCGCATTAAATATTGCATTGCGGCGCCCGTTCGTAGTATAATAATATTTATTAGTTATTATATAATAATATCGCACGGGTCGCACCGTAGAATTATACCACAGCGGTCGCGTCCTTGCCAATATTTTATTGCGGTAAAAAAATATTTACCATATATTGTGCCCTGCCTAAACTCGGGTACAAGCAACACGGAGGCTACTATGAAATTTTTGAAATTGACGGTTATAAACGCGGAAGGCGAACGCTCGGAATACAACTTGACCGAAGCGGGCGCGGAGTTAGACAGGGAAAAAGTCCTGTCCGCCATAGGCGACGCGCTTTTCGGCAACGAAGCGATTTTCGCGGGCTCTACCGAACTGACCGTAAATTACGAAAACGAAACTTACGTCTTGAAGCGTGACTTTACCTCCGCGCAGGAATTTCGGCTGTACTTAGGCGGAAAGACGATTCCGCAACCTCAAGCGCAGGAAATTATCGACAATATTGCGGGTTTAAGCGATAAAAAATGGCGTTTGAACGCCGCTTCCGTCGACGTCGACGAATTTGTCGCGGACCCCGTTTCTTACACCGAACAGTTCCTCGCGTCGCTGGGATTCGACAGGGAAGAACTGGAAAAGAAAGGAGACGCAAAGGAAAGTTTGCGGAACATCACCGCGGCGCAAGCCGACGCGATAAAAGCGCTCGGCGGAGAATTTGACGAAGAAGAACTGACTACCGCCCGAGCGAACTTCGAAAAAGCGAACGAAAACCTGGAATACGCCGTCGAAGCGAGCAAAAAGTACGCCGCGGAACTCTCCGCCGCCGACAAGAAAAAGAAAGTGGAAGCTGAGCTTGCGGCCCTAAAAGAAAACGAGAAAAAAATTGCCGAACTGCGCGCAACTTTGGACGAAAACGCGGAAAATCAAGCAAACGTGTCCGCATTTGAAACGATGCAAGAGCTCAATTCGGAAAACGAAAAAATCGAAGCGGAACTGGAAAGTTTATCCGCGGAAATTGCCGAAACGGAAGGGAAAATCGACGAAATCTCGAAAAAAATCGACGAAAACGCCGCTTCTCGCGAGGAATTTGCCAAGGCAATAAAGAGTTTAAGCGACGAATTTGCACGTATCATCACCGAAAACGCCGAAAAAGGCGAATTAACGGCAGCCGCGCTAAGCAAAGCGACCGACGGGGAATTTGAAAAATTCGAAGAGGAACTTGCCGCGTTGGAAGAATGGAATAAGAAATATACCGAGCTTGCCGACAAACTCGCCGCCACGCGGGTGACTGCCGACAGGCGCAATTTCGTCAGAACGGGCATGGCGCTCGAAACGGCGCTGTTCGAAAAAACCGAGCGTTTGGAAGCCACCAAAAAGCTTTTGGAAGATAAGCGGACCTATCTGGAAAAACTGGAAACGGAACTTGCCGACAGCCAAAACCTTTACGAAAACAAGGACGCCGCGCGTATCGCAAAAGCCGACGAACGGCGCATGAAACTCTTGCGTTATAAAATTTTATGTCACACTTTGCAGGTGGATATTTCTTCCGCCGAGTCAAAAATAAGGGCTAATACCGAAACGAAACAGAGTTTCGCCGAGGATATAACCGCCCTGACCCGCGCCAAAAACGCAATAAACGACTACGTCGCAAAACTCGAATCGCGCAACGCGAAGATAAGCGACAAATTGATAAACATAAAAGCCCGTTTGACGTTCTTTAAAGACGTCGACGATTTGGAATACGGCATCGAATGTCCCGTTTGCAAAGGCAGGATAGTCGACAAAATAGAGATTGCAAAAGACAAAACCAAAGCGTCCGACACCTATGAAAAGTACAACAGCGAGTTGATTAAAAACCGTGCGATTTTGACTGAATACTACGCAAAACTTGAAAAAATCGACACTCGTTTGGGACAATTGAAAGAGCGCGACGTACTTTGCAACTCGTATCTGGAAAGCCTGAACGTGACGGTCGGCGCGAAGCAAACGGCGTTGACGGGGATACTGAAAGACTCCGAAGCGAACTCCGTCCCCACCTTGGAAAAGAACTGCGACGAAGCGAACGCAGCCTATGCGAGAATGAGCGCCGCAGGCGTAGACGGAGCGTTTTTACGCGAGCATATCGGCTTTGTGGAAAAGGAACTCGAAAGGATAAAAACAGGCGTGACGGAACTCGGAACAACGGTGGAAAATTTGGAGCACGACGTTTCGATGACCGACGAGGCAAACAACACGATTATGGCAGTCAACTTAGACGGCCACTCGGCGTACGAACTCCTCGACCAATTAACCAAAAGCGAAAAAAGCGAAGACGCGTTATATAAGGAGCTTGCGGAAGCCGAAAAAAATCGCGCCGCGCATCTCGCGTTCGTCATGAAAACGGAAAAATCCGCGCCGCAGTTTATAAACGCCGCGACGGAAATTTTGTCCGGCGCCGTGACGGAAATCAAACAAGTTGAATCCGCATTAAACGCCGCGACGGAGGAAAATAAAAATCTCGAAGCCGCGCTCGCCGAGCAAAAGACCAAACTGGACGAGAAAACAGCCCGTCACAAAGAACTGTCCGCGACGTCCGCAAGCATAATCGATAAGCAAAACGAACTCTATAAAAATACCGACGTCGCACAAATCGACGAAGAGTCGGCGCAACGACTGAAAGTAAATTTAATGACCGAACAAGACGTCGCTTCGGCGACGAAAGAAATAGAAGCCTATACGACCGCAACCGAAGCGTTGGAAGCGGAACTGACCGCACTCGGAAAAGACTCGACGGTAGACGCGGACTCCGTCCCCGATCCGAAAAAAGCGAAAGAGGAATACGACGAAGCGTTGAAGAATCTTCTCGCCGTACGCGAACGGCAAACCCTTAACGAAGCCACCAAAAATGCGACAAATGTCAAACTTTCCATGTGCGTCAAATTAGCCGAGCAGGCTCACAGGCTCAAAAAATTAGCCGCGGGAGAAGTGACGGAAGTCATCTTACCGATAATCAACGACGTATTTAATTTAAGCGGAGGAGATTGCGTTGCGGCGGCAGACGGCAGTAACGGGCTGACTTTTACCAAGAATAACGGAACATCTATAAAGAGCGTAAACGCCGACAGGCTGACGGTTGCGGTAAACGCCGCGTTAAATCAAGTTCTTAAACTTGCGACGGGCACCGAAACGGTAAAGTTTGCGACGGTAGACAAGCCGCAAAACGTGGAAGAAGCGGCGACAAAATACGGAATATTATTTTTATAATGGCGACAAAAACGACGAAAGACAGCGAAAAGACATATTTGGGGCACCGCAGCAGAGCGCGCTCGCTAATACTCGAAGCCGGAATCGAGAAGTTGCCGCCGTATCAAATTTTGGAATATATACTATTCCACGCGATTCCGCGCAAGGATACAAAACACATTGCGTATGAACTTTTGGATAAATTCGGCACTTTTGCCGACGTACTATTAGCCGACGTAAACGAACTTGTCGCGGTCAAGGATATGACGGAAAACGCGGCGTTGCTTCTACATTCCCTGCCGGCTATATTTTCCGTGTACCAAAAGACCAAGCTGGAAGCGAAGACCACTTTTACGTCGCATACGGCTCTGCCGTTTATCAAAACGCTGTTCGACCACGATACCGAAGAGTGCCTGTATCTACTTTGTTTCGACGCGAAAAAGCAGTTGTTGCACGTCGATAAGATTTCCGACGGCACGTCGCAATCCGTGTCCGTTTCGATAAAGAAAATAGCCGAATGCACGCTTCAACACCGCGCATGCTTCGTTTTGCTGGCGCACAATCACCCGTCGGACAACGTCTACCCGAGCGTCGCCGACCGCGAAACGACCGCTAATATTCTTCACCTTTTGAACTCTATGGGCATCAAGGTTATCGACCACGTTATCGTCGGTTCGAATCACGTGTTCAGCTTTGCGCGGCAAACGCGCTTAGACATACAAGACGGTTCCTATCCCATAAATAACACTACCTTATAACACAAAAACCGCATTAAATAAGGGCGCGGACGCGCCCTCTTTTCTTAATTATCCAAAACGGATTTTATCACGTTCAAGCACTCTTGCCTTTCCGGCATTGGCATTATGGAAAACGTGTGATACAAATTTTCGTATTCGTAATAGTTGTGTTTTACCGACTTTTCTTCCAAAATGCCGATAAGTCGTCTTACGTCGGGCAAGAGTATTTCGCGCGTACCGACAAACACCGTGACTTCCTCGAAGTTTTCGTAATCGCAATAAATAGCGCTCGCATACGGATTTTCGAAGTCCCCGTCGGGGACGTAAAACGAGAGCTTGCGCCTGAGATCGTCTACGTTGAGCATCGGGTCGCTTGCCGTAAACTCGGCTATTTCCTCGTTTTGCAAACTCAATTCCAGACACGGCGAAAACGCAATCAGGTCCGACGGCGGCGTTCCTCCCCTGTCCGTCAAGTACTGCGCAAAACTGAACATAAGCCCGCCGCCTGCGGAGTCGCCCATAAACGCCACTACGTCGTAACCGTCGTCCAGCGTTTGATAAAAATCGTACGTCCACGCCAACGCGTCTTCGTATCCGTACTGCGGCGCTTTGGGATATATCGGAATTATGACGTTCACGTTCAATTCTTTTCTCAAATAATCGCAATATGAAAAATGCGTGGCAAGAGGCTGCCACATATACGAGCCGCCGTGAAAATAGACTATCGTGCGATTGCTGTTTCTTGCCTCGTAAGTGCAGACCTCGAAACCCTTATATTTATACGTATCAAATCCGAATAAACTCTTATAAAAGTCGGGAACTGTATATTTTGCATTGGCTTTGCGGCGTTTTTCCACTTTTTTAAGCGTCGCTTCCTCGCTGACGTAAGCGTCGCCCGTCATAAACAACTCTATTATATCGCCGTAAAATTGCGCCATTATACTGGTATGCCTTACGGTAGCGTAAGCCGCGTAGAAGCCGGTAAAGAATATTAAAAACACCATCACGGCGGACAACGCCGCGCGCAGAATTTTCTTTTTCAATTCCGCCGCGTCCGTTTTTATACGCACCTTATCGGTTTGTAACCGCGCCACAATATCCTCCGTTTAAATGTTTCACGTTAAACATTTTGTTACACGCCCACGCTGTATAAAAAAACAGTCCGTATCCGACGAGCGGAAACGGACCGTTGTTTGCCGTATTATTATTCTTGTACCTCTTGCGTTTCTTTCTCCGCTATCTCGCGGTACATTGCCGTGAAGTCCTCTTTGCTCATAATCTTCGGCACGGGATAGAGAGGGTTGGCTTCGGCATACGCTCTGTCGACCATGGTCGGTATATCCTCTTCTTTGATACCCTTTATAGTCGTGGGTATGTTCATGTACTCGTTCATATCTTTTATTTGCTGAATGAACTGTTTCGCCATCGATTCCTCGCTCGGCCCTTTGATACCTACCGCATTGGCAAGCGTAGCCAAACGAGCGTACGCGCTGCTGCCGTAGAAGTCCAAAATGTGGGGCAGGATAACGGCGTTCGCAAGTCCGTGGGGCGTGCCGTAAACGCCGCCCAATTGGTGCGCCATGGCGTGAACGTTGCCGACGTATGCGCGAGTAAACGCAATGCCCGCATAGAACGAAGCGTATTGCATGTTGCGGCGCGCCTTGATGTTCTCGCCGTTGTCGTACGCCTCTTTCAAGTTCTCGAAGACGAGTTTGGTCGCTTTGATTGCAAGTTCCTCGGTCTTTGCGGTGTTGCTGGAACCGATATACGCTTCTACCGCGTGGGTAAGCGCGTCCATGCCGGTGGTCGAGGTTATGTGCTTAGGCAATTTAAGCGTAAGCGACGGGTCGAGAACCGCGTATTTCGGAACAAGCACGGGGTCGTTTATCGCGTACTTCTCGTGCGTTTGACTGTTGGAAATAACAGCGGCAACCGTGGCTTCGCTTCCCGTTCCGCTCGTCGTAGGTACCGCAAAAATGGTCGGCAGCTTCTTTCTCACTTTCAATACGCCCTTCATTTGCGGGATTTGCTTGTTGGGACGGGCAATTCTGCACGCGATAC
>CAYVEU010000036.1:0-15091 GCA_964450015.1 uncultured Christensenella sp.
TGCCGAGCGGCGTGCCCGTTGCGACCGTTGCGGTAAACGGCGGCGAGAACGCAGGGTTGCTTGCCGTTCAAATGCTCGCGCTAAGCGAACCCGAGCTCAACAAACAACTCAAAGACTTTAAAAAGACAATGGCGGAAAAGATACTTTCCGACGACAAGGCGATAGCCGATTATTTTAATTAAACATATTACGGAGGCAAAAAAATGGACGTTAAAATTCTCAATCAGCTCTATGAAGGCAAGGCAAAAAAAGTGTTCGCGACGAGCGACCCCGACGTCGTACTCGTTTCCTACAAGGACGACGCGACGGCGTTTAACGGACTAAAAAAAGGACAGATTGCGGGTAAAGGTATCGTGAACAACCGTTGCAGCAACCACCTTTTCAAAATGCTCGAATCATATGGTATCGAAACGCACCTTATAGAGGAAGTCAGCGACACCGACACGTTGGTCAAAAAAGTTCAAATAGTTCCGTTGGAAGTAATAGTAAGAAATATTGCCGCAGGGTCGCTCAGCAAGCGTTTGGGCATTCCCGAAGGAACGGTAATGCAAAGTACCGTTTTGGAATTTTGCTATAAGGACGACGCATTGGGAGATCCGATGATCAACGACTACCACGCGCTCGCCATGGGACTTGCGACCGTCGAAGAACTCGACAAGATAAAGAAGATGAGCTTTGCGGTAAACGACTTTTTGAGAGGGTATCTTAAAGAACTCAATATCGACCTTATCGACTTCAAACTCGAATTCGGTCGTTATCACGGCAAAATTATTTTGGCGGACGAAATCTCCCCGGACACCTGCCGTTTTTGGGATACCATCACCAAAGAGAAACTCGACAAAGACCGTTTCAGAAGAGATTTGGGCGGAGTCGAAGACGCATATCAAGAAGTTTTGCATCGCTTAATGGGCAACAAATAGTTACAGTTGATTTAAAACCTATATATAAAAGGAATATTTAGTATGAACGATATAGTTATCGAAGAAAAACAGTTGGGGGTACACGAGGAGTGCGGAATTTTGGGCATTCTCTCCCCCGAAAAGCAAGAATTGGCGCGTGACGTCTACTACGGACTGTTTGCGTTGCAACACCGCGGACAGGATAGCGCGGGCATTGCCGTAAGCTATGACGAAAACAAAGTTGCGTACTATAAAAATATGGGACTCGTCAACGCGGTTTTCCACGAGGAAGAACTGCGTTTACTCCCCGCGACCAATACGGCAATCGGTCACGTAAGATACGCGACGACCGGCTCGTCGAACGTCGTCAACGCGCAGCCGATAGTTTTTTACGGTCGGTTCGGACGCATGGCGGTAGCGCACAACGGCAACATAATAAACGCCCCCAACATCAAACACAGAATGATTTTAAAGGGGCATATTTTCCAGTCGTCCACGGACAGCGAAGTTTTGGCGGCGGCTATTAACGACTTTGCAAACGAGAGTATCGAACAAGGTATATGCGACGCTTGCAAAAATCTTGCGGGCGCGTTCGCGTTCGTCGTTATCGGCGAAGGAAAACTCTACGCGGCTCGCGACCGCCACGGACTTAAACCGCTTATCATGGGCAAAAAGGACGATTGCATAGTATTTGCCAGCGAGAGCTGCGGACTCGACGCAATCGACGCCGAAATTATCCGCGACGTAATGCCCGGCGAAATAATTACCGTAAACGGCGACGGGACGTATACCAGCAAATTTTTCGCGCCCGCCGATAAAAAGCCGTGTATTTTCGAATACGTCTATTTGGCGCGTTCCGACTCCACTATCGACGACGTAAACGTGTACGAGGCGCGTTATAACTGCGGAAAGTTCCTTGCCGAGATGTGCAAGATAGACGCGGATATAGTTGCGGGCGTGCCCGATTCCGCTTTGGTGTGCGCGCGCGGATATTCCGACGTTTCGGGTATCCCCTACGTTGACGCGTTGAGCAAAAACAGATATATAGGCAGGACGTTTATCCAGCCCACGCAGAGCCAACGCGAAAACAGCGTTAAAATAAAATTGACCGCTTTCAGAAGCAACATTCAAGGCAAACGCCTTATCCTCTTGGACGATTCCATCGTCAGGGGCACGACGAGCAAGAAGATCATCTCGCTTTTAAGAAAGAGCGGCGCAAAAGAAGTTCACATGGTAGTCGCAAGCCCTATCGTCAAATGCCCGTGCTATTTCGGCGTGGATATGGACACGAAGGACCAGCTGATAGGAAGCGACCGCGACGCGGAGGAGATTTGCAAGCTTATCGGCGCGGATTCGCTACACTACATACCGCTTGACAAATTGAAAGAGGCGTGCGGCAACGGCAATTTCTGCACGGGCTGCTTCGACGGCAAATACGCGGTGGATTTGGAAAACTTCCATACGGAAAAATTGATTTTTGAATAGGAGGAATTATGGCAATAGACTACAAACAGGCAGGCGTTGACGTAGAAGCGGGATATTCCGCGGTCAAACTCATGAAAGAATACGTCAAATCCACTTACGATAAAAACGTAGTCGGCGACCTAGGGAGTTTCGGCGGCTTTTATGCCCTTTCCGACAAGCCCGACGGCGACGTTTTAGTCGCGGGAACCGACGGCGTGGGAACCAAGTTGAAATACGCTTTCGTCCTAAATAAACACGACACGATAGGGATAGACGCCGTTGCCATGTGCGTAAACGACATAGTTTGTCAGGGCGCAAGACCTCTTATTTTCTTAGACTACATCGCCTTGGGAAAATTGGTACCCGAAAAAGTCGCGCTTATCGTCAAGGGCGTAGCCGAGGGCTGCAAGCAAGCCGGCTGTGCCTTAATCGGCGGCGAAACTGCCGAGATGCCGGGGTTCTACACGGGCGACGAGTACGACATAGCGGGATTTTCTTGCGGCATTGCCAAGAAGAACAAGATAATAAACGGGTCCGGTATTAAGGAAAACGACGTGCTTATCGGATTGAAATCGAGCGGTATCCACTCCAACGGCTATTCTTTGGTTAGACAGCTTTTCAATCCCGAAAACCTCGAAGAACTCAATAAATTCGACGAAGAATTAGGCGCGACTCCTGCGGAAGTCATCCTCACCCCTACCAAAATTTACGTAAAAACTATTTTGGATTTAATAGAAAAATTCGAAGTAAAAGGACTTGCCCACATAACCGGGGGCGGCTTTATCGAGAATATTCCGCGTATCATCCCCAAAGGCTTGGGCGTTAAAATCGACAGAAACTCCTACGAAGTTCCGGCAATATTTAAGGCGCTGCAAAGACGCGCAGGAATCGAGGACAGAAAAATGTACAACACGTTCAATATGGGCATAGGAATGGTCGCTTGCGTAGCGCCCGAAATAGCGGACGACGTTGTAAAATATCTGAAATCGGTCGGCGAAGACGCCGTTATTCTCGGCAAGGTAATTAAAGGCGAAGGGGTCGAACTGTGAAGAAAATAGCGGTGTTCGTTTCGGGCGGCGGAACGGATTTACAGAGCATAATAGACGCGGTAAAAGACGGTTCGTTAAAAGCGGAAATCTCGGTCGTTTTGGGAAGCAAGGACGGTATCTACGCTTTGGAACGCGCTAAAAACGCAGGAATAGATACGGTCGTATATTCCAAGTATGGGTACCCCAACTTGGAAACAATGTACGCCGAAGTCATAGAAATGCTAAAAGTACGCGGAGTGGAATATATCGTGCTCGCAGGGTATTTGACTATCCTAACCAAAAACATCGTCACGGCGTTTGAGAAGAGAATAATAAACATTCACCCGTCTTTAATACCCGCATATTGCGGCAACGGATATTACGGCATGCGCGTACACCGCGCGGTTGTCGAAAACAAGGAGAAGTTTTCGGGAGCGACTGTTCATTACGTCGACGAAGGGACGGACACGGGCGAGATAATCGCGCAAGTCAAAGTACCGGTATTGGAGAACGACGCCCCCGAAGATTTGGCGGCGAGAGTGTTGGAAGCGGAGCATAAACTTTTGCCCGAAACACTTATAAAAATACTAAACGACTAACAAAAAACTACATTATAATAAAGGAGCGGAGATGAAAAAAAGAGCACTGGTCAGCGTATCGGACAAGACCGATATCGAAAAAGTTTGCGCGCGACTCGCGGCAGACGGGTACGAGATAATTTCCACGGGCGGAACGTACAACTGCCTGAAAAAAGCGGGACTTCCCGTAATCAACATCACCGACGTTACGGGCTTTCCCGAATGTTTGGACGGCAGAGTAAAGACCTTGCACCCTGCGGTTCACGCGGGACTTCTCGCTATGCGAAGTAACGAAAGCCACATGAAACAGCTTTCCGACCTTAACATCAACACTATCGACGTAGTAATCGTAAACCTCTACCCTTTCAAGCAAACGATAATGAAAGAGAATATCGAGTTTGCCGAGGCGGTGGAGAATATCGACATAGGCGGACCGACGATGTTGAGAAGCGCGGCAAAAAATTATCAGGACGTAATAGTAATCGTCGACCCTGCCGACTACGACAGAGTGTTTGCGGAGCTTGACAACGGCGAAGTGTCGCTCGACACGCGCAAATATCTCATGTACAAAGTCTATCAGCATACCGCCGTTTACGACACGATGATAAGCACCTATTTAAGACAAAAGCTCGGTATCGAATTCCCCGACCAGCTAACGCTGGCGTATGAAAAGAAAGAGCAAATGCGCTACGGCGAGAACCCGCACCAAAACGCGGCTTCCTACGGCGAAGTTTTGCCCGTTAAAAATTCGCTTATCAACGCCGTTCAATTAAACGGAAAACAATTGAGCTACAACAATATAAACGACGCCAACGGAGCAATCGAACTCCTCAAAGAATTCGAACGTCCGACTGTGGTTGCGGTAAAACACTCCAACCCCTGCGGCGTGGCGTCGGCAGACACTATCGCGGACGCGTACCGCTCGGCGTATGCGTGCGACCCCGTATCGATATTCGGCGGAATCGTCGCGTGCAACAGAACCGTTGACGAAGCGACGGCGGAAGAGATGATAAAGATTTTCTTGGAGATAGTGATAGCTCCCGACTTTACCGACGGCGCGGTGGAAATTTTGAAAAAGAAACCGAACCTGCGCGTATTGAAACTCGCGGGCGTGGGCGACAAGAATCCCGAAGGCACTATGGAATTTAAAAAGTGCTACGGCGGACTCATCATGCAAAACGCCGACCTCAAAAATATCGAGGAGATGAAAACCGTCACCGACAAGTGCCCGACCGAAGAGCAAAAAATCACTATGGCGTTTGCCATGAAAGTCGTCAAGCACTGCAAATCCAACGCGATAGTTTTGGCAAAAGGCGAAAGGCTTTTGGGCGTAGGCGTGGGACAGACCAACAGAATTTGGGCGACGAAGCAGGCAATCGAACATTCGTTAGAAGATACGAACGGAGCTATCCTTGCGTCCGACGCGTTCTTCCCCTTTGACGATTGCGTTCACGAAGCGGCAAAGGCGAAAATTGCGGCAATAGTCCAACCCGGCGGAAGCATTCGCGACGAGGACAGCATAAAGGCTTGCAACGAGGCGGGAATCGCGATGGTGTTTACTTCTCTCCGCCACTTCAAGCACTGATTTGAAAAGCCTGCATCACGTGATACGGACTACGTTCGCCTCAATCCTCGGTTACATACGTTTAGTATGCGCCCGTCGGTTCTCGGCGACAGTTGTCCGTCTGACGCGCGCTTGCTTTCCAAACGAATAAAAGCTTCGCCGCTATAAAGTATTTCGAAAAGCGGAAACGATTATTTTCGCTTTTCGCCCGAGCGGGGGTCAGGGTGCGTAAGCCCCTGAAACTATTTTTCACAATAAGCCAAATTTCTTGCTTAGTGCAAGAAAGACGGACTGTCTTTCTTCCGTATGAGTCCGACTAATGCGGAAGATAAAATTTATCCGCACGAAGCGTTAGCGACTGCGAGTAAATTTCCGCATTACGATTGGTCGGAAGAGAGGTTTTATGAAAGTTTTGGTTATCGGCGGCGGCGGTCGCGAACACGCAATATGCGCTCAGCTTATCAAGAGCGACAAGGTAGACAAACTGTATTGTGCGCCCGGAAACGCGGGTATTTCCGCTATTGCGGAGTGCGTGCCTATCGGCGTTATGGAATTTGAAAAAATCACCGCGTTCGCTAAACGCGAAGGTATCGATTTGGTTTTCGTTGCGCCCGACGACCCCTTATACGGCGGTTTGGTCGACGTTCTCGAAAATAACGGAGTTCGCGCTTTCGGACCCAGAAGAAACGCCGCGATTATCGAAGGAAGCAAGGCGTTTTCCAAAGAATTTATGGATTTGCACGGCATACCGACTGCAAAATACCGCACTTTTTCCAACTACGAAGCGGCAAAGGAATACTTGCAAGACGCCCCTATGCCCACCGTTTTAAAGGCGGACGGTTTGGCGCTCGGGAAAGGCGTTATCATCGCGCAAAAAAGAGAGGACGCGTTAAATTCTCTCAAAGAAATGATGTGCGATAAAAAGTTCGGACGCGCGTCGGAAACCGTGGTTATAGAAGAATTTTTGACGGGCAGAGAGTTCACTTTGCTGTGCTTTACCGACGGAAAAACATTCGCCGCACTCCCCGCATGTCAGGACCATAAAAAAGCGTATGACGGAGATGAGGGTCTCAATACAGGCGGTATGGGAGCCTTTTGCCCCACTTCCGTGTGCACGGAGAGCGTTTTCAAAGAAACTGTGGAGACTATCGTCAAGCCGACTATCAAACACCTCGGCGAGATAGGCAGGACGTTTAAGGGCGTAATTTACTTCGGACTTATGGCAACGGATAACGGCGTTAAAGTGATAGAATACAACGCCCGCTTCGGCGACCCCGAAACGCAAGCCGTCTTACCGCTTTTAAAGACTGATTTCATAGACGTTATCAACGCATGTATCGACGGAACGCTCGATAAATTAAACGTAGAGTGGGAAGATAAATGCGGCTTTACCGTAGTTGCGGCGTGCAAAAACTACCCGCAAAGTTCGGACAAGGGCTTGCCGATAGAGATTGGGAATTTGGGCGAAGATATGACCCTTTTCCACGCCGGTACGGCGTTTGACAAGGACGGACGGCTCGTAACCAACGGCGGACGGGTATTGTGCCTGACGACCAAGGGCGAGAGCATAGCCGATTGCCGCCAAAGAGTATACGGCGTTATAGACGAAATCAAGTTCGACGGAATGAGATACAGAACGGACATAGGAATAAAATAAGGATAAGCACAAGGAGATACTTGCAATGGTAAACAGAATATACGTTGAAAAACTGCCTGCTTACGACGTGGTCGCGCCGAAATTAAAGGCGGATATTTTCGGAACGCTGGGGATTAAGGTCGACTATTTACGGCGCATTTTGCGCTACGACGTCGAGGGCTTGGACGCGGAAACTTTGGAAAAGGCAAAACAGTCCATTTTCGCCGAACCCACGGTCGACGTAGTAAGCGATAAAATTGCCGACGAAGACGGAAAACAAAAGATAATCGTAGAATATTTGGACGGACAGTTCGACCAAAGAGCGGACAGCGCTGCGCAATGCGTTCAGCTCCTTACCGCAGGCAACCGCCCTCTTGTCAGGTGCGCAACGGTATATCTATTCGAAAACCTGACGGGCGTCGAACTTGCCAAAATCAAAAAGCACCTCATAAATGCGGTCGACAGCAAAGAGGGATTGGACGCCCTGCCCGAAACCTTAGTTCGCTCCGCGCCCGAAAAAAAGAATATGCGCGTGGAAATCGCGGGCTTTATAGCTTTTGACGAAACCGAATTGAAAGCTTATTACGACGGCATGGGCTTTGCCATGAGTTTCGAAGACTTGAAGTTCGTCCAAAGTTATTTTGCGGGCGTCGGAAGAAACCCCACGCACACCGAACTCAAAGTCGTCGACACCTATTGGAGCGACCATTGCCGTCACACGACGTTCCTGACCGAATTAAAAGACGTCAAGTTTTTCAGCGGCAATCCCCATGTCGAAAAAGCGTGGAAGCTCTACAAAAAAACGTTTAAGGAAGTTTATAAAAACAGGAACGACAAATACCCATGCCTTATGGATATAGCTACCCTCGCGGTGAAGAAGCTTCGCAAAGAAGGATATTTAAAGACGATGGACGTCAGCGAGGAGATAAACGCCTGCTCGGTGGTAGTCGCGGTAGACAACGACGGAATAAACGAAGACTGGCTCATAATGTTCAAAAACGAAACGCACAACCACCCGACGGAAATAGAACCGTTCGGCGGCGCGGCGACGTGCTTGGGCGGCGCGATACGCGACCCGCTGTCGGGAAGATCGTACGTCTATCAGGCTATGAGAATTACGGGCGCGGCGAACCCCAACGAGGAATATTCCAAAACGCTGGCGGGGAAACTCCCCCAACGCGTGCTTACAAAGACCGCCCTTAACGGCTTCTCCTGCTACGGTAACCAAATAGGCTTGGCAACCGGCAAGGTACACGAACTCTACAACGACGGATATAAGGCAAAGAGGCTGGAAACGGGCTACGTCATAGGCGGCGCGCCGAAAGCAAACGTAATAAGGCGCGCGCCGAAATTCGGCGACGTCGTAATTTTGGTCGGCGGCGACACCGGCCGCGACGGCTGCGGCGGCGCGACGGGAAGCAGTAAAAGCCACACCTCTCAAAGTCTGGACACCTGCGGAGCGGAAGTTCAAAAAGGCAACGCTCCCGAAGAAAGAAAACTTCAAAGACTGTTCAGGAATAAGGAAGCGGCGGCGCTTATCGTAAGATGCAACGACTTCGGCGCGGGCGGCGTAAGCGTAGCCATCGGCGAGCTTAGCGAAGGACTGGATATTCACCTAGACAGAGTCAAGGTAAAATACGACGGTTTGACGGCGACGGAACTTGCAATAAGCGAATCTCAAGAGAGAATGGCGGTAGTCGTAAGCGGCAAAGACGCGGAGCGCTTTATAAAGATAGCGGACGAGGAAAATTTGAAGTCTACGATAGTTGCTGAAATCACCGACACCAAACGACTGAGAATGTATTATAACGACGAAATAATCGTCGATATAGAGCGCAGCTTTTTGGATACGAACGGCGTAAAGCAAATCCAAGACGTAACCGTAAAACTCGATAGGGGTGACTTTTTCAATAAAATGGACGCCCAAACTCGCAGTTTCGTGAACGCAGGCGAATACGGCGGCGCAATCAAATACGAGATGAGCAAGCTAAGCAACTGCTCGCAAAAGGGAGCGGGAGAGACGTTTGACAGCACCATAGGCGCGGCGAGCGTATATATGCCGTTCGGCGGAAAAAATCAAATTACGCCCGCGCTTACCATGGGCGCGAAGCCGCCGGTAAGCGGGTTTACGCATACCGTAACGGTATCCTCTTTCGGAATCAATACCGACCTCATGGTCGCCTCCCCTTTTACCGGCGCGGTATATTCCATAGTCGTTGCAATCAATAAACTTATCGCAAGCGGCGTAAAACGCAATACGATTTATCTTACTTTGCAAGAATTTTTCAAGCGGCTAAACAAGGACGAGGAGCGTTGGGGCGAACCGCTTTGCGCGCTGCTCGGCGCATTCTATGCGCAAATAAAGCTGAAAATCGGCGCAATCGGCGGAAAGGATTCCATGAGCGGAACGTTTGAAAACATCGACGTGCCGCCCACGCTTATTGCGTTCGGAATGGGCATAGCCGACGACAGGAAACTCGTAAACAACGTGTTTAACGATAGCGGGCTCGTTTACAGGCTGAGATTGAAGCGCGATGAATACGGAATGCCCGACTTCGATTATTTGGAAAAACTTTATAAATTTATAGCCGAACTTAACGAATGCGGCGAACTTTTAAACGCTACCGTTTGCGAAACGAATATGGCGGTCGCAATAACGCAAAGTTTGCTCGGCAACGGCGTCGGACTGGCGGTAAACGAATTTAACAAATCCTACTTTACCGACTGCACGGGCGACTTCGTCGTCGTCGTCAAAAACGAAATCAAGAAGAAGTTTGCGGAGTTTGTCGGCACGCTGAACGACAGCGGCAAAATACTTTGCGACGGCGCGGAAATCGAGATAAGGGACGTTCAACGGGCGTACGAACAGACGCTCGAAAGCGTATTCCCCACGGTTAAACAAGCGCAAGGCGAGGCGAAAAACGTGACGTTTACGACCGAGAAAACTTACAGGGCGCAAACTTGCGTTGCAAAGCCGAAAGTGTTTATTCCCGTGTTCCCCGGCACCAACTGCGAATACGACACGGCGCGCGCTTTCGAACGGGCGGGAGCCGAAGCGGATATTTTCGTAGTTCGCAACCTAACGTCGACCGACATAGAAGACAGCATAAAAGAAATGAAAGAGCGGATAAACCGCGCGCAAATTATCGCGTTCCCCGGCGGCTTCTCGGGCGGCGACGAGCCCGACGGCAGCGGAAAATTCATTGCGACGGCGTTCCGCAACCCGACTTTGACCGAAGCGGTAAACGACCTTCTCTACAACCGCGACGGATTGGCGCTCGGTATTTGCAACGGTTTTCAGGCTTTGATAAAACTCGGTTTGCTGCCGTACGGAAAAATCGCAATGCAGGATAAAGACAGCGCGACTTTGACGTTTAACAACATCGCCCGCCACGTTTCCACCGTTACTAATATAAGGATAGCGACAAACGCGAGCCCGTGGCTGTGCAACTTCAACGTCGGCGACGTTTACAGCGTGCCCGTAAGTCACGGCGAAGGAAAATTTATTTGTCCCGATTTCGTCATGGACGACCTTATAAAGAACGGACAAATCGCAACCCAATATGTCGACGGAAACGGAAACGCCACGATGGAGAGCCCGTTTAACCCCAACGGTTCGTTTATGGCGGTCGAAGGCATAATAAGCCCCGACGGCAGAGTGTTCGGCAAAATGGGTCATACCGAAAGATACCAAAAAGGACTGTATTCGAACGTTGACGGGAATTTCGATATGGATATATTCTCCGCAGCCGTCAAATACTACCGCTAAACCGATAAACACGGTCGATAAAGCACGGAGCCCTACGGTTCCGTGCTTTATATTAAAACCGCAAAATATTTTTAACGAATTATTCGGGCGCATTGCAAAAAATATTTTGTTCAAAAAAGGATTTTTGAACAAAATTAATCTCCGAAATAATTTTTTTTGGATTTTTGAACAAAAACCCTTTACAAAAGAATTACAATATGATAAAATAGCGTTCGCAAAGGAAAAACTAAACGAAAAAACGAAAAAATACGATTCACAGAAGGATTTAAATGGAACTTTTACCGAAAGAACGCGCTACGGTCGAGCGTTTACGTTCTGATTTTGACGGCTCTTACAGCAAAATCGACCGCATAACAAGAAAAACACTTTTAAACTTAGGGTTTTCATCGAAATTAAACGGATATACCTATATTTGTTACGCTATGCGTTTAATTTTGAAAAACTGCGATTATCTTAAAAATTTGACTTCGAAATTGTATCCGACGATAGCAAAAGTCTACTCCGTTAAGCCGCATTGCGTGGAACGCTCGATACGACACTCGGTCGACGTGGCTATTTTGAGCGGAAAGATGCGCCGTTTAAATCAAATGATAGGCGTGGACGTCTACGACGACGATTTTAAAATTACGAACGGCGAACTGCTCTCGCTGTTCGCGGAATCGATAAAGTTCGAAATTAATTCCGCCAAAAAGAAAATTTGACGGTTCATTAAACAAGCTTGGGGGCGTAGAATACCAACCGTCTGCCGAAAAGCGGCGCGAGCCGAATTAATTCATTCAAGCCCTTACCTACCTCTCCTGCCGCGTAGCAGTCGCCGTTTAAGATATAATCGCGCATGGGGTTGACGCCGAATTTTATGAGTATTCCCGCAGCGTTGAAAGTGAGCGCGGCGCGGACGGCAAGCACGATATTTGCGTTGTTTTTCTTATCCATATATAATAGTGCGTTTTCTTTAACGCAGGCGGAGCAGGAAGAAGACGTCATCGCTTCGAATTTTAACCCTTCCAGTTCGGCGTGCGAAACAAGCTTTGCGCCGTACTTTTCGGCAAAACGAATAAGCTCGGAAATTTGTCCCGAGCTTTCTTCTTTGTATGCGCTTAAAATTATCGTAAACGGTTTATTCATCAGTCCTGCGCGAATATGAACGCGTCGAAGCCTTTCTCGGCGTGTACCGCGCCCGTCGCCGCGTAATAGTAACCGTATTGGTTGTGGCTCAATTCCATTCCGCCGTCTTTTACGTCGTAAACCGCCACCTGAACCGTTCCGCCCTCGAACCTCAATTCAGTCGCCGTCTTGACGTTGAACAGCGGTATTAAGTAGCGGTCGTTTTCCGCGTCGTAAAACGCCGCGTCCTTATCGGCGTCGACGCTGACCGTAACGAGAGGCAACGCTTCTCCGTCGATAAAACTGACCGAGGAATACTGTAAGTAGCACTCGACGAAATCGGACAGCGAAGTAAATTCCGTACTCGTCACCGTCACTTGCTCGGGTTCGATATAGTGATAGTTGATAGCCGCGTCTACCCCCAGTGACAATTTCGTTCTGTCTATCGGGTCGCCTATAAAGTCGATCATGCTCGACACCATTCCGCCGATATTGTTGTTGTAGATAAACGCTTGCTGTTCTTTGTTAAGTTTGTCTATATCTTTCAAATCGTCCTCGGCAATCAAATTCTTGGCGACGAAAGTAGCGGTAGTCGCGTTTGTCACGACGTTCGTAAGCGCCGAGGGGATACCGTCTATCGTCGTAGTAGAAGGAATAAGTCCCAGCGCGCCGCCGTCAAGGTCTTCCTCTTCGAACAAGTCGGAAAGAGCCAAGGTCTTTATGCGGTTATTCAAAGTTTTTACGGTGGTGTCCTTTAACGCAATCAATATGGGCTCGCTCTTGTTTTCTCCCGTTTCGACTATATCGACGAGCTCGCCTATCTTCGTATCGTTTATAATCTCCGTAACTTTGCCGCCCGCAAGGTCGTTTAAGAGTAAATCTTCGCTTCCGTACATGTTCGCCTTGCCTTCCGCTATTTCTTCTTCGGTGGCTTTGCGCATTTTGCGAAGAACGACAGCGCTGTCATCCGTTATGTCCACAACGTCCTTAACGTAGAGAGTGTCTATCATGTCGTTTATGCCGATAAGTTCTACGGTTTTGGTTTCGCCGTCTTCTTTTATCGTCTTGGTTTTGTAAACCTTTCTGCCGTTTTCGTCGACTTTGACGCCGCCGCTTATATCGAGAACGTACTGCGATTCTATACAGCTGTATTTAAGCGCCTGCAACGTCTTGTTGGAATCGTCGTCTATATCCATAAGCTGGCATAAAAGCATACTCTTTATGGTTTCGTCGGTAGAAGCCGCGCCGATGTCCTTAACGGCTACTCCGCTCAATTCCCTGAGAACCGTATTGCTCTCGTCGGTAATCTCCAAAATTTCGCCCAGCTTATATTCGTCGAAACTGCCGAACGCGGAAGAAAGCGGGCTCGATAAAAAGTTGTCGTTGCGGAAAATGGGCATATCGGGAAAATCTATTCCGAATTTATCTCTTACGCTCGCAACGGACAAATTGTTGCTGACCGTTTCGCCCAGTCCGTCCAAAGTCGACGCGGCGATAAGCTCGGCGTCCACGCCCAAAACGTCCTCTATGGTACTGCTGATAAGATCCGTACCGAGGAGCCTTTCCAAACTGCCTATTTCGCTAGTCGAAAGTTCGCCTATCGCGCCTATGACTTCGGTGACCCATGCGAGAACGCTCATTTCCCTGATTTCGTCGTCGAATTTAAATTCAATACCCGCGTCGGAGGCGTAATCGGAAATCGTCCCCACGCCGCCCTCTTGCGTAACGGTGACGTAAACGCCCAAAGCAAGTCCGCCGAGCGTCAATACTCCGCCCAAAACCAGACACAGTACAACCAACAAGATTTTGCCTATACAAGACGCGGCAAAGCCCGTGAATTTCATTCTTCCTCCTTTGAAAACGGAAAACCCGTCAACTTCCGGTATTCGCGCCGGATACTCCGGATAAGATGCCGTCTATCGCGCCTTGAATGTTGAAGTTTTCCACCAAGAAATTATAAATCAAATTGTTATCGAATAAAAGCTTGGTAAGCGTGCTGCTCTCTATCACTTGGTTGACTGGGATAATCCATTCGTACGTACCCAAGATGCGGATAACGGCAAGCGAGCCGAAAATTATAACGACCGCCAAAACAAGTCCCAAAACCCCGCCGAGAACTTTATTGAACAAATGTCCGACGTAGGTGTGCGTGACGAACTTTTTGACGAGCGACATTAAGATTTTGACGAGAATAGCAAATATAATAAGCAGAACCACGAACATTATAGCCATTATTATATAGCCGACTATCGTGGAACTCAATGCGTCGATAAACGTTATTTCCGTCGTTTCTTCGTCCAGTTTATTGGAAACTATGCCTTCGATTATTCCGCTGAAAAGCGCGTAAGGCGAACCTTCCAAAAGTTCGGAAAATTCGTGCGTTTCGTCGTTCAAATAATAACCGAGCTCCTCTTCGAGTCCGTCGCCGTCCAAATCGTAAAAACTTATGGCAACGTCGGAATTGGGGAACGCTTCGGTAAGCGGTTGGTCAATCCGTTCACGCAATTTTTCGTCGAGTACGGTTTTTTCTACGACGAACGTCGTCGCGGAAGATAAAAATACTATCGTGAGTATCAACGCAAGCAAAGAGGACACCAAGCCGAATATCATCTTGAACATTCCTCTCCACAAGCCGAATATCAATAGCAGAACCGCTACTACCACGACAATAACATCTAACAATATTCCCGACACTTTTTCCTCCTTGACGGCGGAATAGAATTTATCCCGTAACCGAAGTCGATAACCGGCAAACGGTCAAAACCGCATATCATGGCAATTTTACCGCTTAAACCCGATTATTTCGATAATATATATTATTATACTTTACTAATATTATTTCGTCAAGAGCAATCGTTCTTTTTCCCTTGGTTTATTTTTCCGAAATGCTTAGAACCGCTTCGCGGGTAGAGAATTAACGCGTTGCGTTAAGCCCTGCGGGCGTTATATTTTGCTAACGCAAAGTTATATTGCTTGCGATGCAAGCAAGTTTATTTGCAAGCAAGCTTGCAGTTATATTTCGCTTACGCGAAGTTAAGGATAAGAAAGG
>CAYVEU010000037.1:0-15006 GCA_964450015.1 uncultured Christensenella sp.
ACGATAAAAGACGGTGCGTAAAGCAGGGCGCGGACGAGCTTTTGGCGACCGTTTACGAATATGCTCTCACAAGCGTAAAGGCAAGGGAAAACGCAGAAGTTCGGTTCGAAGATTTCGTTTCGGAGTCGCGTGCCGGCGAAGCGAAATACGTAGAGAGCAATATATGCAGGTTTGTCGCGAAACTCTTAAATAAGTTGCCCTTACTCGTATGTTCGGATGACTTTATTCTGGATTGCTACACAGAGGCGCTATCCGCGAAATTCGACGGAGTAGAAGTAATAACGCTGGATTTGACCAAGTTCGACAGGATGGCGTTTGCGCCGGTGAAGGGCAACGCAATCGTATCCAGACTTGTCAATATCAACGCGTCGTCGGCGATATTTATCCTCAAAAACGCGGACAAGATAGACCTCGAAACTGCGACAGAGCTCAGCAAAATGCTGGACGCTATGAAGAACAAGAGCTTCTTGCTTCAAGACGCGGGAGTCAGCGTAGACTTATCGGGGAACACGTTCATATTGGTGGCGAAGACGGACAACTTGCCGTTCGGCTTCCTCTCCAAGTGTCATCCCTTTACGGTGGAAAAAGCCAACGACGACGAGAGGTTCGAGTACGTTTGCAAAGTGCTGCCAGAGTGGTGCGCGCCGTACGTAGGCGGACTCAAAGTCAACGTCGCGAAAGAGGCGGCGCAGATACTGGCGGCGAAAGACGCCGAGATTGCTCAAAGCATGGTCGAAAGAATTTGCTTTAAAATATCGGGCGTAGACAGCTACACGATAAGTGTGGAAGACGTGAAAGCGAGCGAAGATCTCGTATCCACGATCGGCGGACTCGGGTTCCGCGTCAGATAACAAGGAGGTAATACAATGGATTCCATCATCACAAATCCCGTCTTATTCGAAGGATACGAAAATACGAAACTCGAAACGCATGCGGAGCGCGTAGCCCGCGTCGGCAAAGCTTGCCGCTTTGCCGACCTCGGAAAAACCGAGCTTACGGGCGTGCCCGTAGCGGGCTATCGCGACGAGAACGACGAGCTTAAAATCGCGTTCGAAGAGGACACTCACGCCCTTATCTTGGGTTCCACCCGTTCGGGCAAGACGACCGGTTACGTAATACCGTTTATCAACATTAAGGCGCGGATGAAGCATAAAGACAGTATGATAATCACCGACCCGAAAGGCGAGCTTTACCGCTTGACGGCGGACAGGTTAAGGCAGGAAGGGTACGTCGTAAAGCTCTTGAATTTCCGCGATTACAAACATTCCGAATACTGGAATCCGCTCTCGAACATATTCAGGAAATATCAACGGGCTATGGATATTCTTACCGAGATAAGCGCCGATCTCGGATACGACGGGAAGTGGCGTTACAATTTCAGGGGTACGGCGTATACCGACGAAAAGAAAGTGGAGAGCAGGGTACGCAAAGAACAAAGGGTAATGCTCAACGACGTCAAGAACGACATAGAGGATTTTACGGGAGGATTAATTCAAACTTTGAGTACCAAAGACCCGTATTGGGAAGACAGCGCAAGGGAGGTTTTAAAGGCGTTTTTATACGCGATGTTAGAAGACAGCCGCGACGAAACCCGCGGGAAAAGACCGAAGATTACCGAGGAAACTTTTTCCATAAGGACGATACTGGATATATACGGCGCGTTCACTTTTTCCAAAAGCAACAACTACGGCGACAACGGTTATTTTACGATGCGCTCCGACGACAGCATAGCAAAACAGCTTATCGTCACGCCCGTTATAACCAACGCGGATTCGACCAGACAGTGTATTTTGTCTGAATTCAGTGTGAAAATGGCGCCGTTTAGAGAGATAGTCGCGCAAATGATAACCTGCGGAAACAGTTTGGATTTGAAAGAGCTGTTTGGGGGCAAGAAGCCGGTAGCAGTATTCGTGTGTTACCGTGACGAGGCTAAAACTTCGTATGCGGTCGTAAAACAGTTTGTCACCGAAGCGTACACGGTCCTAATAGAAAAGGCAAACGAAAGGAAAGAATTGAAGCTCGAAAGACCCGTCTATTTCTTGCTCGACGAATTCGGCAATTTGCCGGCTATCAAGGACTTCGATACGGTAATATCCGCGTGCGGCGGCCGCAATATTTGGTTCGTGCTCGTATTGCAGTCCTACGCACAGTTGGCGCAGAATTACGGCAACGAGGTGGCGGAGATTATCAAGGAAAATTTGAACATGCACATCTTTTTCGGAACGAACAGTCCCGATACGAAGAAGGCGTTTTCCGACGAATGCGGGAAGAGGACGATAGTGTCGCCGCGCAGTATTTACGAAGGAAGCGGCGAGGAGTTGAAAATAATTCTCGATACCGTGCCAGTCGTACCCGTGAGCAAATTAAACTGTTTGGAAGAGGGCAAATGCTACGTTACGCAATCCAATTCCTATTCGGTTTTATGCTCGCATATAGAGAGGAGCTATCGGTGTCCAGAATACAAAAACGACGAGTCTTCGGCAAGCGAATACATGGCGGCGATAGACGTGTTTAGCGACAAATATACTTATCCGTTGCAAAAATTACTCGACGCGTCAAAGAACCAAAGACGCAGTTACGATTTAGACGATATAGACGATTTCGATTAGGAGGTTGCCATGAACGAAATTTACGACAAAATAAAGAGGAAATTCGTTTCGACTCGACAGACCATAGAGATAGGGTGTATAATGAATGAGTTCTCCTTGGGCTTTTTCGAGGTGACTAAATACCTGAAACAGCTGGAAAGCGACGGTGTGATTCGCGAAGTTGAGGGCGGATATGCGAAAGTGCCGCCCGAAGAGCGCCCCTGTATCAAGAACGTGGACGCAATCTTATCGAAATTGGACGCGGATACCGCCGAGTACTGCAAGACGCTTACCGAAGACGCGGATTTGTCGGAGTGCAACGACTTTTTGGACTTTACGCGCAATCAGCTGTATTTTTTCGAGTCGCGAATGGAGCGAGCGGGGTTGCTTGCGCGCCGCGCGGATGAAAGCGAGCCTCCGCGCCTTACCTTAGACGAGGACGAATACGCGTATTTTCAGCGCAAAATAGGCAAGTTCGCGGAGGATAAAAGAAAGCAAGAAGTCGAGGACGAATACGTGTCGGACTGCCCGCCGAGAGGCGGTCACGGACGTAAAACGCGACCGCTTTCGCAAATGGACCGCATGATTGCGCTGCGCAAAAAAATCATCAAGCACAGCGTGTATGCGAGAATAAGCTCGGAATTAAAAGGAAAAATGAGAGTAAACGTCGGCGAGAGCCAGTGGTCGTACGAGGCAACGTGTTGTTGCGGCGAACGCATGTACGTCATGCTTATACGTCAAAACAACGTCGTATCCGGCGGTACGGTGTCCGTCAAAGACAAAAGGATATGCGACTGGGTCAAGAAGTCGCGTTTTCCCGAAGAAAAAGGCAAAATAGAAAAATTGCTTGCGTATTACGGTGTAGAATGGCTAACAACCGAAAGCGGCGAGGAGAGTTTGGGGTGTGCGTTCAACGCAAACGACGGCTGCAACGAATTGGACGCCGTTTGCAAAGTTGCGTCCTGCCTTGACGCCTTGTGCGCAATTCAAAAGGGGGTTCTATGAACGAAAACGGAACAAACGAGCGGGCGCGGAAAGCTGTTTATTTTGTAGGCGACAGCCTTACGCGCCGCTGCGATTTAGACAGGTACTATCCCGACTTCGACGCCTTGAATTTGGGGATAAGCGGCGACACGTTGGAAGAATTTATGCAAAGGGGAGAGTATTTCAAGTTTGAAAAAGAACCCGACGCGGTAGTGTTTCTAATGGGTATAAACGACCTGATTTTCCGCGACGCAAAGGTTCTGCCGATGAAACGAAAGTACGAAGCGCTGTTTTCCGCGTGGAAAAACAACCATCCGCAAACGAAAGTCGTCGTGCAGTCCCTGTATCCGGTAATAGAAAGAATAGACGAGGATCGTATCACGGCGTGGCGGATAAACGATCGCATAAAGTGGGCAAATTCGCGTTTGAAAATTCTGTGCGAAAAATACGGATATATTTACGCCGACGTTCATTCGCAGCTTCTTTGGATTTGCCGCCTTGACGACAAATACGCCGCCGACTGTATTCACGTAAACGACGAAGGATATAAGGTTGTCGCAAGATATATAAATTCTATACTTAACGGCATATTTTCTACCGATTGATTGTAAAAGGGGGATAAATGGCAACCTATATTACGTCCGATATTCACGGCGAATGCGATTTATTTTTGCGGTTGCTTTCGGAGATAAATTTTAAAGCCGACGACGATATGATTATTGCCGGCGACCTGCTGGAAAAAGGTTGTCAATCGATAAAACTCGTCGATTTTTTGCTCGATAAAAAGAATATAAGGGTGATAAAGGGCAATCACGAACACGCCTTTTTACGCAAATACGAAGCGGAAATGCGAAGACTGGAAGACGGGGACGACGTCGACGGAGTTTTGGAAAAACTTCAAGCGTTTTTTCCGTCCGACGCGGAAAAAATGAGTTGGGAATTTGTCGATTATATCGACGGTTTGCCGCTGTATATCGAAGAAAACGACTTTATCTGCGTTCACGCCGGCGTTGAACTTGACGACAAAAAACGAATAATTCCGCTAAAACGGCAATATTACGGCTATCTTCTTTTCGACAGAAATTTCCAAAACGAATCTATCGTGCCGCAAAGTTCAAAGACGGTTTTTTTCGGGCATACTCCTTGTTCGTTCGACAACCAAACGGGGGATTTTATAAAAACTCTCAAAACGGGTGCGACGGCAAACGGAGATTTTCGGAACTATGCAAAAATACGCTTGGATTGCGGCGTGTATCTTACGGGGCGCTTGGGCGCGCTCAGGCTGGACGATATGAAGGAATTTTACGTTCAAAAAAATTAAGTTATGCCGTTAAAAAATAAATACGCCGAAAACAATCGTTTTCGGCGTATTTTTTAAATAACGTTTAAAAATTTCAATCCCAAGATAACTGCCGCCGCGGCGAAAATAATAGTCAGCGCGATAAAAGTAGTAGCTACGTTTTGCATACGCTTGAATTTTTTCATCGTTACGTACTCGTCGGGAGAGGGCGGTATGTAAACTTTTTCCTTTTCCTGCTCTTCCGGTTCGATTATTCCGAAAATATCGTTAAAACGCTTTTTTTCCTTTAAATAGGCTTCGTTGTAGTACACTTGCAACTCGTCGCTGGGAGCCATATCGCTCAAAGGAAAAGCCGTCGGATTGCGGTCCGCCGGTTTGTGAGCTTCGGGCTGTACGGTCTTTTTCTTTTTCATATTTCGCTCCTAGTATACCTATACGCATAAATATTATACGCCGCTTATTCAATCCTGTCAAGAACAACTTGAACGTAAGGTAAAAATGCGCGGTTATATCGGTATTTCGTTGCCGTCGGAGAGGAAAAGCGCGCGGTCTATAAAGTCGCTCAAAACCGTTGCGGGTATTGCGTAAGAGCAATCGCCGTTTATGCTGCGTGCGCATACAATGCCTGTTACGGCACCCGATTTGTCAGTGACAGGTGCCCCACTCATGCCTTTCGATAAATATGCGTCCAGCTTGATAAGAACGGGCGGCTTGTCGGGCGCGATACATTCTTGCGTGGTCAACACGGTCGAGGGGATTTCGCCGTCCGCTCCCCAAACGTAGGCGCGACTTCCGCGTTTAGGGTCGTTTGACGAAAGGCTCATACCGTCTTTTCTCGGGGACCGCAGAAGCGCAAGGTCGTTATCGACGTCCAAACTTATGATTTCCGTTTCATATGTGCTTCCGTCGTAAGTCGTTACCGAACACACGCCGTTTTCACGTGTACCCGTGAAAATATGAGCCGCCGTCAATATGAAACCGCCGTCAAGGATACAGCCCGTACCCGAAGTTTGGTTGCAGCCGTCGTCTGCAATTATCGTTACGACGTATTTTTCTTCTCCGCCGGACGGGATGCATGCTACGGTAAAGCAAACGACGAATATCAACAAAATAGGACAAATTTTTCGCGCCATACTTTTAGCATATGCCGCTACGCGTACCGTTTATGCCTGAAATTCAGCTTAATCTTCGAAATCGTCGGAAAATATTTCCGCAACGGCGCGTTTTATTTCGTCGTAGGAAAAACCGCGCGAAATGAGTTTTTTACAAAGTTTTGCCTTTTCTTCGCGGGTTTTTATCCCGCCTTTCGCAAGTTTTTTTACCAGTAAAACGAGCTGTTCGTCCTGCGGCTCCATATCCGATAAAACTTCGTCGATAATTTCCGCCGAAACGCCTTTTTTCGACAGTTCGTTTTTCAGCGCGAAACGCCCTTTTTTGGAACGGTTCGTTTCAACGAAACTTTTGGCAAAAACGCGGTCGTTGATTATCCCGTAATTTTCCGCACTTTCCACCGCTTTTTGCGCCGCGGATTTGGAATAGCCCTTTTCGAGTAGTTTGGTATAATATCCGCGTTTCGTCTTGACGAATTTTGCCGCGTAGTCGTAGAGGTATTGACGGCAAAGAATTTCTTCGCTTAAAGACAGAAGCTCGTCCAAAATTTCGTCTGGAATTTCGTCGGTGAGTTTTACGCGCATTTTAGCCGCCGCTTCGGCGGGGATCAGGAGAATTTTCCCGTCGTGTTCTACTTTCGTCGCTTTTTGTTTTTTATCGTATCCCAAAACCTGCATATATCTATGATACCACGGATTTGCCGCCGCTTGCAAGCAGAGGCGGGACGGAGATATAAAAGTTAAAAGGCAAAGGGGCTAAATCTGAATTTTGTCAAAGTTTTTGTTTTTTATCGGTATATTATTAGTATAAATTACTAGTTGAAAATTATCCGCGCGCGTGTTATAATTATTATAACTATCCGTAGGTCTTTCGATGTATTATGAAAAAGAGTTTGGCAAATATAAAAATCATACTTATTTTGTTGCTGCTTATGGCGACGACCGCCGTATTCGGCTTTGCCGCAACGCAGGGCGCGAGCGCGTTCGCTTTTGACGGCGAGGACGAAATCGCCCCGACCGAAATCGGCAGTTACGGCGATTTGCTTGCTCTTGCGGAATTTGTCAACGGAAAAAATTCGACTGCGGACAGACGCTACGTTCTTACCTCGGATATAGTGCTCGGCAACGGCTTTACGGCTATCGGCACGTCGGACAGCCCTTTTAACGGTACTTTCGACGGACGGGGACACTCGGTAGAGGTCGATTTGCAAAGCGACGTCAACAACCTCGGATTTTTCGGGGTTATAGGCAACCGCGGCACGGTCAAAAATTTGGAAATAAAGGGCTCGGTACTCGGCGCCAATTACGTCGGCGGCGTGGCTGGGCTCAACTACGGCAGGATAGAAAGCTGTTTAAATTCCGCGTCTGTCGGAGTCAAGACCTACGGCGGCAGCGATTGCGGCGGCATTGCGGGCAGCAACTACGGCGCGATTGCCGAGTGCGTCAACGCCGGCGCGGTCACGGGGCACATAAGAGGCGGCGGCATAGTCGGCAGGGGCTCGCAAACTTCCGTTCTCGAAGGGTGCGTAAACTTCGGGTTGATACAAACCGTTGCGGCTACGGGCGGTTCGGCAGTCGGCGGCATCTTGGGCGAGAGCGCGGGATATATTGCCGACAGCTACAACTTTGCGCAGTTGGATACTAAAAGCGAAAGGACGGGTTCGGTCGTCGGAAGTTTGACCGGTTTTGCCGAAGGAAGCGAAGGGCTTTACAATATATCCGAGGGCAGTGCTCGCGCGACGGTGGGGTATCCCGAAAGCGCGGCGGATACCTTCGAAAGCGTAAGTTACTACCGATTGCTTGCCGGAGACGAGCTTTTTACCAAAGATAAACTGTTTCAAGCCGATTACGACACGGGCTACGGATATTTGCCAAGTCCGCGCTTTATATTAGCGTACGGCTTTACGGACTTATTTAAACTTTGCCTGTTCGGCGACGGCGACGGCACGGCAGATAATCCGTTCGTGATAAACAACGCCGAAGAATGGTCTCTGTTTTCGGTAAATTCGGAAGAAAGCGACTACGAAGGCGTTTTCCTCACGGTTAAAGGCGATTTGGATTTGGGCGGCGTTAAGCCCGCGTTTTGCAATACGGAATTTAAAGGATACTTCGACGGGCGGGGCAGCTTGCTTGCGTTTTCGGCGGAGAGCGACGGGATTTGCGGACTGTTCGGCAGGATAGGCGAGAGCGGTACGGTGACCGACGTCGTCTTAAACGGCGCGGTGACGAGCACGACGGCAAGTTGCGCAGGTATCCTTGCGGCGGAGTCCGCGGGTACGGTGACCGACGTCATCACAAACGGTACGGTATCGTCGGAAAGCTACACCGGCGGCATTATAGGGAAAATCACCGGCGGAACCGTTAGCGAGTGCGAAAACTACGCGCTTGTGTCGGGCGTTCAGTACGTCGGCGGTATCGCGGGAAGCTCGGTTGCTGCAAACGTGGATTTATTGAATAATTTCGGTAAAGTGGGCATTTTGAGCGGACACAGCTACGCTTATTCGCATATCGGCGGGTTGTTCGGCGAGATAACGGCGACTACGATTGCAAGACTGTTCAACAGCGGCGAAGTCAGCGCGTACAAAGCGGACTACGTCGGCGGTATTGCGGGTCGGTTCAGCGGCTCGACCGTCGAAACGTCGGTAAATTTGGGCAACGTGAGCGGTAGAAGAAGAGTGGGCGGGCTTATCGGCTTTATCTCCAACGTAAGCGCGCAAATAAGCGATACGGCGGTAATAGCAACCGTTTCGGGCGCGGTTTCGGTCGGCGGTTTGAACGGTGAAAACGGCGGCATGTTATCGGTTGAACGTTCCTATTTTTACGGCGGTATGGGCGAGGTTGCCGAAGCGACCGTAGATAAAAGCAAATTTTTTGCGGTTGCGCCGACGACTGTTGATAACGACGAGGTCTATTACTGTTCCGATTTTCTGTACGATTCGTATGCGGACAAGCAAAACGCGGACGGAAAGAGCGCGGTTGAATTTACACAAACCGTTTTCGACGACGAGGGTTGGAAAGAAGAACCGAAAGAATTATCTTACGGTTATTTGCCTATTCCCGTCGAGACGGTGACCGATACTACGGAAGATATTATTCTTTTAAAAGTGCGTTACGATTATTTCGGAGGAGGCGACGGCGAAGCCGAACCGTATAAAATAGCGACGGAACAGCATTTGCGCAACGCAAGTTATTTGATAAACAATTATTCCGATTATCGGGCGCTTTCGTACGTTCAAACGGCTAATATAGAGGTAAAAAGAGCGTTTGAGGCGATCGGCAAAGAGGGCTTCGACGGCATATACGACGGCAACGGCTATACGATAAGCGACGCGGTTTTGACGGACGGGTATTTGTTCGGGACTTTGAACGGCGAAATAATAGGCGTTGCGGTGGAAAGCGGCGCGTCGGATAAGTCCGGACTCGTCGGAACGGTAAGCGAGAACGGCAAGATAACCGCAAGTTATTCGCTGGTTTACGTCACGGGCAGTTTTGCGGGCGGATTGTGCATAACCAATTACGGAGAAATAACCGCAAGTTTTTATTCTGGCAGGATAATAGGCGCGGCGGGCTCGGTTGTCGGCGGTATAGCGGCGGAAAATTACGCAGTTATTAAAAATTGTTTCTCGTCGGCGTATCTCAGCGGCACGACGGTCGGCGGTATCGCGGGCAGGGCGCGTAAAGACGCGAACAGCGCTTCGGCGATAGACGGTTGCGCAGTGTCGGGCACGGTAAACGGTTTGAGCGGGACAAACGTCAAGATAGGCGGGTTTGCGGGCGAAAGCATAGGCAACGTTACTTTTACCGACAGTTTTATAACCGCGGTAATAACGGTTGGCGGCGAGGCCCCCGAGGACGGGGTTTACGCGGGTGCGCTCGTCGGTTATGCGGACGGATTTTTGAATTTCGACCAATACAACGTAAAATACAATTCCGATTACGCGTCCGTCCATGCGGCGTATTATGCGGCGGGCACGTTGCAAACCGCGGCTTTGTACGGGGTAACGGCGAACGCAATGTGGGACGAAACGTTCGACAACGCGTTCAACGACAAATTCGCGTTTGCGAAAGACGGCGACATGGACAGCGAATACGCGCCTAAAAATCTGGCGTTTGTCAATACCGGCAGCGAACGCGTAGAGTATCTCAGTTCGGAAGCGGTAAAAATAAGGCTGTTCGGCTGGGACAATGCAAGCGAGGCAGTTTGGGGAAACAAGGACAATCCCTATTTAATATCAAGCGTTTCGCAGCTTACGATATTGGGAGAAAGGGTAGACTTAGGCTACTCCTACAACGGCTGTTATTTCGAGCTGAAAAACGATTTGGACTTCACAAACGAAATTTTCAGGCCGATAGGCAGATACGTCAAACCTTCCGACGCCAACAACCGTATATTTAACGGCGTATTCGACGGCAACGGGCATACGCTGAGAAACTTGCATTTGCAAGAACCGGCGGCGTACGGATACGTTGCGCTTTTTGCATACGCGGGCGGCAACGTGGAGATAAAAAACCTTATTTTGGACGAAACGTGCACGATCACCGGTGCAAACGGCACGGCCAGTATAGTCGGATTTAACAGCGGCGTAATTTCGCACTGCATAAGTTACGCTACGGTTACGGGTAAGGACGTCGGCGGAATAGCCGCGGTGTCTTCTTCGGGGACGAAGATAACGGACTGCGTGTTTATCGGTCATATCGCGGGAGATAATAACGCTTACGGCATAATTTCTCAGGACGCGCAAGGGCTCGTTATCGACATGACCGACAGCTGGTTTGTCGTAAAAAACGACGACGCGTCTTACGTGGAAACGGGCAGGGAAAGTTATCAGCACAACGGCTACGGTAGCGTTATTTACGAGGACAGGCGCGGGAGTTTGAACGTGCGTTATACGCTTGACGGCTTCGTGTTCGTTTTGACGGCGGAGTCCGGATACACAGCAAAAATACTCAATACGGCGGACGGAGTCGTTTACGACGAAACCAAGCACGGAGAGTATTACGACCCCAAAACAAATCAAGACGTCGTAAGCGGAGCGGCGGTAAGATACTACGCGCGCTTTACTTTGCCGTTGGAAGCGTCCTTTTTAAGCAACGGCGACAAGGTCTTAAACGCCGCCGGTTACGGTAGCGGAAATTATTACGAGGGACAAAACGTTAAGTTTACGTTTAGCATAGCGGACGGGTATTTTATCGACGGCAACGACTATTACGACGAACACGGATTTGCGTACGCAAACGAGGGAGACAGGGTGGTATTTAATTTTGCCGCGCCTGCGTTAAACGGAGCGGAAAAAGCCGAGATACCCGTAAATATCGTAGCGTTGAGCGATTTTGCGGAAATAACGTTCGACGGCGGCGTTTATACGGGCGAGAAGAAGGACCCGATAATCGAAGGCGATTACGAAGAACAACTGGAATTTTCCGTCGCGATTTATTTCGGAGAGGACGCGGCTACGCAGATAAGCGTTGCCGAAGTCAACGCCGCGGGCAGTTATACCGTGAAGTTCAGGATAATCCGCAAGGGCGGCAGGAGCTTTATGGGGACGGCGACCAAGCAGGTGTCGGTCGAACGAGCGGTATTGAGCGTAGTCGACGAGGCGGACTGGGCGGCGGTCGCAAGCAAAGAGTACGACGGGGCTGTAAGTTCCAAAGTTTCTATCCCCGCAACTTACTATACCGGCGTTATCGACAAGGATAAGTCCGGCGTAAATCTAACGGCTACGGTGACGTGGAACGACGCAAAAGCGGCGGAAACGAAGACTGCGACGGTGGGCGACTTTACGATTACGGGCGCTGCCGCGAACAATTACCGAATCACGGCGGCTACAAAAACTACCGACAGCGCAAAGATATGGGCTAAGACGGTTGCGGTCGGTATAACCGAAGATAAACTGTCGGGAGAGTACGGCGGCGACATCAGTCCCGTTATCGATTTTTCGGGAATAGTGCTTGACGGCGACGCGAGGATAACGACCGAATTTATTCTCTTAAAAGACGACGGAAGCGAGGACGGAAATTGGGACCGTCAAAGCTGGAACGTGGGTAAATATAAGCTCAAAATCGGTTGCAGCGACAAGGTAAACTATAACGTAACTACCGCGTCCGCCGAGGGTTATTACGTCTATACTATCGTGCCCAAGCCGGTAGATAAAGTTGTTTACAGCGGCTTTAACGGTTTGGAGTACACGGGCGAAGCCATAACGGGAATGAACGGTATTTACGATACGCTTACCGGTAAGGACGGAGTAAAGTTCGAGTTTAGGTATTTGCTGACAGATCAAGTAGTGAACGAAATAGTAAACGCCGGTTATTACGTAGCGTATCCGATTATCGAAAATAAGAACTACGTTTTGACGGGAACCGTCAATCCGTGCGAATTTAGCGTAATGAGAGCAAAAAGCGACTTAAAACTTTCGCTTTCGTGGGGTGACGGCGGCGCGGTGCCGACTTCTATCGAAGCAAACGTCGAGTATCCGATAACAGTTTCGGGACGGCAGGCGGACGCGTCAGACGACCCGATTTTGAGAAT
The DNA here is from genome assembly GCA_964450015.1 of uncultured Christensenella sp. Classification (GTDB taxonomy): domain Bacteria; phylum Bacillota; class Clostridia; order Christensenellales; family DTU072; genus CAG-1782. The sequence goes on from CAYVEU010000037.1 coordinate 12,511, forward strand.
AAAACTTGCGCCTGCGAGTTCGGCAAGAATGGAAATAAGATACCGCGACGGGCAGTATTATATCATTGCGACCAAATACGCAAAACACGCGGAATTTCAAATTTATACCTCCGACAGCGTGAATTTCGAGGATAGAGAGAGCGAGACGTATACGCTTACCGTTACGCCGCAAATCATATATTACGCTATTTCCGAAGAAAGCAGGCACCTTGTATTCGGCGACGTGCCGAACGTGGAAATAATTTATTCTTTTGACGAGAATTTCAAAGAAAAACTTGTTTACGATTCGGAAAACGGCACGTTGACCGACTTGGACGGCAACGAAATAGCGGGCTTTTCCGCACCCAAACCGACTCCGTTCAACGTTGAAGAGATACGGGGCGGCGAGAGTATCGTTGCCAATTTCTACGGCGGAAGCGGCGACGCGTACGAGCTGAAACAGAATTTCGAATTGAGTAATATTTCGGTATCGCCGAGGGAAATTATAATTTACGTTTCGTCCGAAGATTTAACGCCGAAACTGTACGGCGACGACGACCCCGTTATAGGCTATGCCGTAAGGGACGGCGCAAACGGGCGTATGCTTACAGAACTGCCCGACGGAAGACCTGTCAAGTTGAACGGCGAACTTTCCAGAGCAGCGGGCGAAAAAGTGGGTTCTTACGATATACTTTGCGGTACGCTTACCACGGAAAACAATGCGGATTATGCGATTTTGTACGATTTCTCTGTGCAGTTTAAGATAAATAAGCGCACGTTGAAGATACAAATCGACGCGGTGAGCAAGGAGTACGGCTCCGCCGAGCAGCCGATAACGTATCGACTGGTCGACGGCACCGAGTTCGCTTACGACGAAAACGTGAGCAATATCAGGTTTGAGATTGTCCGCGCAGAGGGCGAGGAAATAGGCGAATACGACTATATAGTAAATTATTCGGAGAGCGACAATTACGTCATAGTAGTCGATAGTACGACGAACAAATATTCCATAACCAAAGCGCGGCCGACGATTAATTTTGCGGTGAGCGGCACTCTTAATTACGGCGACGCCGTAAACAAATTGAGCCTGACGGGCAACGCGTATTCGAACGGCAGGGTGGTGATCGGGCGGTTCGAGTGGACGGACGGGAAATCCGCAGTAGACGGCGTAGGGTATAAGACGTTGAATTTTGAGTTTATACCGAGTTCTTCCAACTATTCGGTTGTGTCCGATATTTACGTCGCCGAGGTGAAGCCGAGAGAGGCGGTAATAAGTTATGAGGGAGCGTTGGAGTACGTCTACAACGGCTCGCGGCAATGCGATATCAAGGCTTCCGTTTTGAATGCGGTCGGCGACGACGAGGTTAAGCTTACGACCGAAGTTGTGGGCAACCCGGTCAACGCGGGAACGTATAAGATGAAAGTCAAGATAAACGACGACAAATACGTTATAGCCGAGGGCTACGAGGAGATACAATTCAGTATTTACAAGGCGATAGTTACGGTATCTGTCGAAAGCGCAGTCGTCAAAGAGGGCGACGCCTATTCGCCGAAAATCGTTTACGAGGGCTTTGTAGGCGGCGAAAGCGCGAGCAGTCTTAAAAAGCGCGCGACGGTAAGCGGTTACGATTTAAGCGGCGGGTATTACACCCTGATTCCGTCGGGCGCGGAGAGCGACAACTATGAATTTAATTATCTGAGCGGAACGCTGACTGTAAACAAGACGAGCGTAAGCTCCAACGGAATAACGCTTAACGGCGATATGGGCGCGACGGTAAAATTGGAAGTCGGTATAGCGGATGACAGCGGACTCAAACGAAATTCCAAAGTTTTGGACAAGGCGTTGAAATACAATGCAATCATGCCCAACCCGCAAAAGATGAAAGCGTATTACGCGTTGGAATTTTCGACGCAAATCGACGGCGAATATACTTACTTTGCGGAATTGGCGTTGTCGGACGGCGACAAAATTTACGCGGTCGCGGCGGACGGTACGGTTACGGAAATTACCGAATACGAAATTGTCGATACGCAAGCCAGAGCGGCAGACGGAGACGACAGAGCTACCGTCGTGGTGACGTTTACGGCGCAGGCGCTTGCGGGTATTGCGGTTTATACCGACAAATCGATTGCGGAAACGGTCAAAAGCTACTTGCCCTTAGCGGCGGTTTGCTTTGCCGCACTGTTTGTCGTAAGCGCGGTGATCGCCATTTTGGTGCAGGTGAGAAAAAAGGACAAAAAGCGCGAAAAGTATTTGAAAAAATACGGTAAATAAGCCGATATTTCCGGCTTCGCTCCATTGGTTTACAGCAATAAGTAAATTGCTAACGCAAGTGTTTTTTCATTTTGAGGGCGTAAAGCGCTTGATTATGTCCACTCCGATAAAACGTTTTGGAGCGGTTTGGTTTTATCCTCGAAGAACAGAGTTTCCAGCTCTTGACCTTCGAGGATTTTTACTACCTTTAAGTCGTTGTCTATGACGTAAACTGTGTAGATATACGCGCTTTTCAGTTCCCT